>CALUYU010000063.1 GCA_944325075.1 Candidatus Gastranaerophilales bacterium | reverse complement strand
TCGTGCGGTCTCTAGCTCTTTTTCGTTAAAACTTACGTCTTAACTCCCGAATCATTCCTTTTTTGAATTAACAAGTTATGTTGTCACTTCGTTTTCAGCTATTCTGTTGTCAATGTTCTATTTTAGCCCACCTATTAGTCTGCTATATTTCTACAGCTGACTCCAACGTTCCTTTCTGTTGTTGTGGGTAAATCTTACATCTGAAATATTCAGATTTAGATTGCTATCCTGGTTAAGATTATTTATTTAATTAATTAACCATCACTTTAATTCTTTAGCGCATTTAGCGCGCATTCATTATTATATATTTAAAAAATATTTTTGTCAAGTAATTTGTTAAAATTTTTAAAAATATTTTTTACTATTTATATTTCTTTTATTAGTTTTAAAGTGCATTGTGCTTTCTTATTTCTGAGCACATTTACTATCTTACATGATAATTTTTTTAAATCAAGTACTTTTTTTCATATTGTTAATTTTTTGCAACAATTTGCGAAAAGTTAGTATTTAACAGCATATTCAGTGGATTTAATATGAAAAAAATATCTATTTTCTCCTTTTTTTGAATGAAGTTTTTTTTTTTAAAAGAGGATATAATATATGATACTTATTAATAGAAAATTAGTCGACATCATGTAGAAGGGAGAAATCTATGGAAAAAATTAAAAGAATAATTCTTTCAGTGATGCTTATAGGAGCATGCTCTGGAGTTGCATTTGCGGACAGCAGTGCTTTTACACCTTTAAACTTTAATGATTCAACTTACACAACATCAAGTACTGCAACCGGGAGTGTTACAAAAATTGCTAGTACAAGTACTACAACAAACACAACAACTGCGGATTTAACCGGAAATAAGAAAATGCAAAATGCTATTTCCGAGCTGGACAATGCCCAGGTTGAAGTCAGAAATGAATTACTAAACTATAAAACAAAATATTCTGAAGCTGATGCAAAATATATTGAAATAAAAAATGAAAGAGCTACATTAAAGAAACAGGTAAAAGCGACCGAAAAAAGGATTAAACAGCTTGATAAGGCAAAAGAAAAAATTAGAAAGAATATGATGTAATTATAAAATTAAAAATAATCTTAACCCTGGAACTATAAAAAATGTTTCAGGGTTTTGTTTTTATATTAATTATTTTTACGTTTTAGTTTTCTAGAAAATATAAATAGGCTTGAAGGGAATAATCGAATTAGGGATTAAACATGCTGTAACTTAGCTGCCGGTATTCAGCCTCTATTTCGGCAGCATATTATATCAGCGAAAATGCATAAATATTTTTATATATACGAAAATATTTATATATTTTTGTGGACTTTTAAAACTTTTTAAAAGCGATATACTAAAAATGTAAACGCAATATTAATAATTACATTTACACAACATATTATTTAATACTCAATCCTTTAAATTATCTTACTCTCTTACGGAGGGGGCCTCCACCCCTCCTTTTATTTTTAGCGGAGGAAATTATGAACTTTTTTGAATTAATAAACATGTGTCTATATGAGCTGAATATGAAACAAATTATAAATTTTGAAGAACCGGACAGCGATAATTTAGCGGAAATAAAACAAATAATAAATAATATAAATATAAGAATATGCAAAACATGCTTAAACAATAATTATTTCTTTTCGGCTAATGAGCATGGTAAATATTGCAAAGAAATGGTTATGCCGGCGGACAAAAGTATAATTCCATATGGATTAGGAGACAAGATTATTATATACGGAGCATGCGTTGAATATACCAGAAACCCTTGGCATAGCAAATTTGCTTACTGGTTAAATAACTATTATGACGGAATAAATCTTCTAAATGAATTTATCAGAAATTTAAAATAAAACATTTTGAAAAAGGAATACAATTGCATAAAAAAAACAGGAAGTGATTTCATTCCCCCCCTGTTAAGATTTACACTAGCCGAAATATAAATAGCATGTATATTATAGCACTTTATGTGAAAAAAATCAAAATATGCTAAGAAATGTTACATCTATTTAATTAAACAGAACAGCCTTAATTAACTTTGAAACATTGTAAATGTTTTTTCTATATTTTTAGATATCAGACTCTTTACTGTATCATATTCCGTTGTAAGTGCAGCGATTTCTGCATCAAGTTTTTCAGCTTCAATTTCAAGCTCTTCTTCTTTGTAGTTAATTTGGCTTTTCTTTCTTGTATATTCGACTTCTGCTTGGGCAATTGCGTCATCATCGGTATTTTCCATAATATGTCCGCCGTTAATTTGAACATAGCGGGACTGATAATAGTAATTATCTGAACCCTGAGACACAACAAACAACTGGCCATTTTTGATTGCATTGTCCAAATACTCTTTATCTTCAAGTTGATCGTTTTGATACCAGCCGTTCTGACATAAGTTATTAAATATTACGCTGTAAAATTCTGATGTCCATAAGTCTTTTTCATCATCTGCACCGGAATTAACAGTATATATATATCCGGGATCATCAGTTATATAATATGATGAACTTACTTTATTTTGGATAACATATCCACCGGAATAACCATTCATACCATCAACAAAATTGGTAAGGAAAGCTTCTGTAAGGTTAGACAAGCTTATTGCCCAGGAATTACCTTTTTTAACCCAACAGTTATAATTATCTGCGTTCTGAACTGCGTTTTTAGCGTAACTTTCAGAATTAAAAGGTAATTTCCCTCCGATATTAACATAGTCTGTACCGTCTTTTTTATTGCTGAAACTTGTTATCAATTCATCCATAGCTGTATAGAATGCATTTAGATCTGTAGAAGAAGGTTCTTCAGGCATTAGCAACGCATACATACCTTTGGTTAATTGATCAAAAAATGTTAATAATGCTTTTTCATCAGCAGACAGATTATTAAATGAACCTGCTCCGTTTATACTATCATACCATTGATCAACATCGTTATTGAGAAGTAATGAAAATGATCCTTTGTCAGATCCTGTCTTAATTGCAGAACTCATTGTCTGACAAATTTTGGTATAATCAGTTTGTCCGGTAACCAATAATGTCATATCTTCATTAAGTAAATCAGCTAAAGAAAAAGAACCTGGAGTATAACTTCCTACTCCGTCATCAGCGTATGTAGCATCATTATAATATGAACCGTTCATTAATAATGTTGTTGAATGGGCATTTTTAGACCAGCCGGAACTTAAGCCGCAGTCTAATTCTGTTCGAAAACTTCCATCTTCATTATAGGCCGTTTTATTGAAATCAAATACCAATTTTTCAGCAAGTTCAGCCTCAACAGAACCATCCGAATAATAACCGGAAGCAGCACCTTCAGTGATTAAATCAATATAGCTTATCATGCTTGTAAGAGACATCTGGTTTGCATTTTCGCGCCCCATCAATTGTCCTCCTAGTCCTGCATCTGCTACTAAACCAATTGAAATAGCACTATCTGCTGTTGTTGCAGATATTACACCTTGATTTTGCAATTCACCTATAAATATTGCATAAGCCTGTGCTTTTTCCTGAGCAGTTCCGATAAATCCGGAATCACTTATTCCTGCTGCTTCTGCTGCAGCCGCCATAGATGAATTTAACGCTATTTTACCATCTCTTCTGGATAATAAATAAGGTGTATAAGCGTTTACATCCGACGGTGACATCATTAAAGAATATGACAAATTATATAAATATTCCCCTGAGCCATCAGCGTCCCATACTAAACGTGTTGAGTTAATAGCTGCCTGATATTCATCTGATACTTCCTCAAGTTCACGAGTAAGTGAAAGCTTTTGCTGTGCAATTTGCATTGACTGAAATTCACAGCTTGCCTTTCGTGACGTTATGGCTAAAAATCTTGCTTGTGATGCGGCCAGTCCCATTGTTACTTACTCATTCCTTTCGATATTCTTAGTTAATAGAGTCCTATTATTCAGTAAGACGGCCGTTTTCTGCTTAAACTTTAAAAATATACGAAATAAATGTAACAAATATTTACATTAAATCAATTTTTAAATCCATATTTTCAACATGAATGCAACAAAACCCCTTGTACCAAATTTAGCAATAAATTCATTTTTAGCAGACATAAGAAAACAAAACATGCAAAAACGAATTTTTAAGTTATTTTTAATATTCAAGATAGTTGTTTTATTATTGTTATAACGTGTATTTCCGCATACGTAATCACTTCCTCCGGCATTTGATTTATGCCGTCTATATGCAATTAACGGCATGGATATATTTATTGAGCCGCCAATAAGGTTCGCTAAATTAAACAGGAATTTATCAGGACAAACCCGCCAGTCCTCAGGATGCTTATAATCTTTAATTATGGAAATTGAGGATTTTCTAAACATTGCAGAACTATTTGGCGACCAATACCAACCGCCAAAATGGAAAGCTTTAAGATGAGAAAATTTTATGTTTTCTGTATCCATCTTTAAAAAGTCCTCTAAAACTTTTATTTCAGGAATTTCATCTTTATGCGGAGAGGATACTGAATAGATAGTATGAAGTTCATCATTTTCATCGATCTCTGCAATTTGACAGGAAGTGAATGCAACACTTGTTGATAAATGAATTTTTACATGAACAGCTGCATACTCAGGCAGCAAAATATCATCAGAATCTATAAAACTTACAAATTGTCCGCTGCATATTTTTAACCCGTCTATCATTGAGGAAAACTGTCCCTGATTTTTATCATGTTTAATCAGAGTAATCCTTATATCCTGATTTAGATTAATAAAACGTTCGATTACTTCTATGGAGTTATCCGTGGAACAGTCATCGACAACAACTATCTCTATATTTTTATATGTCTGATTCTTTATACTTTCAAGAGTTTTCTCAATAAACTTTGCATAATTATATGAAGTTACGACAAAACTTACAAGAGGCGGCTTAAGCATTTTCATTATCCTTGTTTTCTGCAATTAATCTTTCAAGTTTTTTATTATGGAGAACAGAGGAGATAAAAGCCGCTGCTATAAATCCAAGGCCGATTAATCCAGTAACAACTTCCGGAACTTCTTTAACAGTAGATATAAGCATTAAACAAGCAAGTGCTCCGATTGCCCAATGGGCGCCATGTTCAAGGTATAAAAATTTTGCAAGAGTCTTTTTCTCAACAAGCATAATTGTAAGAGATCTTACAAACATAGCCCCGATTGAAAGCCCTATTGTAATAATAATAATATCTTTACTTAATGCAAATGCGCCAAGAACACCGTCCAGAGAGAATGAGGCATCTATTAATTCCAAGTAAATGAAACTTATTAATCCGGTACACCCGCCGGCCTCAACAGCACATTTTGCAGCCCGCAACTCTTCATGTTTTTCAAGAAAATGTGTTATACCATCAATCATTAAGTAAGTTATAATACCGCTTATACCTGAGATCAGCACATGAACCTTCTGTTCCTGAGGCACAAAGTTCTGGATTGCCAAAAGCATAAATAAAGCTATCACAATCTCTATACCCTTCATATGATCAAGGTGAGATAAAGGCGCTTCTATACTACGTATCCAATGAACTTCTTTTTCATGGTTAAAAAAGTAATTCAAAAAGAGCATAATCAAAAACATTCCGCCGAAAGTAACAATCGGGGCATGTGTTTGATGAAGGTAATATGCATATTTTGCAGAATTTGTAGTCGCAATATTAAAGACCTCAAGCATACTTAATTTTGCAAAAATTGCCACAACCAAAATCGGGAATAAAAATCTCATACCAAAAACTGCAATAGCGATACCCCAGGTAATAAATCTATGACGCCATACTTCAGACATTTTTTCAAGCTTCATGGCATTTACAACAGCGTTATCAAACGATAAACTCACCTCTAAAATGCCAAGAACTATTGCAATAAAGGCACATTGCAGCCCGCTTCCGGAGTGGACATGATTTCCCCAAAGATAAGCAGCTATTACTCCTGCAATTGTTATAATATATGAGCCTAAAAAATATCTTATCATCGCCAAATTCCCTCTTATTATCACTGTTTTATAAAACTATTTAAACATAATCAGGGTCTTTTGGCAACAAACACAATTATTATATACAACAAGGTTACATGATAAATTATTTTACTTTATTTAAATGGTGAAAATCCGTTTTCAAAAATTTATCTAATAATATAGGAATATACTTTGCGTTTAATGCAGAGAAATCAAAGATAAATTCATTTATCCCTGCTTTATGAAGTTTTTCAACATCCTCAAAGTCTTCTAAAATTTTATCTTCAAACATATGCATTCTGCAAAAGCCGTCACATGTAAACGGGAATATTTTATTAATAGAAGGATCTTTCAGTGCAAAACCGCCTCTATGACAAGGAGCAGCACATGATAATCTTGATATTATAGCGCTGTCATTATTCAAAGGGCATAAACCCAGACTTGGAACTCGGATATTTCCGGCTATTGTATATTTTTTATTCGGAATAAGGCTCCGAACTTTTTTTGCAGTCATTATAGCGAGCTCAATATCCCCAAATGACGTAAAGTCAACCGTATTAATAGGAGCCAAATTATTTAAACATTTGATTGAAAGACTGTTCAACAAATTAATTCCCTGGCCGATTTCTATAGGGATGTGGTTAATATCGTTGTCATTTATAAATGCCCAAAAATAACCAATATTGTTAATAATTATACTATCAGGTTCAGGCGCCTTAAGCATTAACTGTTTCCCGTATTCAAAGACACGGTCAAAATCCCGTTCAATTAAAATTCGCGGAGTTGAAAGCTGAAATTTAATATCATGCTTTTTACAAAACTTTTTAACTTTTGTAATTATCTCATTAAAACTGCTTGTTGAAAGGTCACAAGTAGACAGGATTTCTCCGTATTCAATTGAATATACGGGATTAAGTCCTATTTTTTTTATATATTTTTCAAGTTCTTTCAAATGAGCAAGCTCTGATAAGCGCAGGTTAATTTTAAATTCTTCCGACTGCTTATAATCAATATCTTTAGTTATTTTAGTTTTTTCTATATTCCATTCAAATGTTTGAATATTACGGCTGAACTTAAAGTCTTTACCCTCGGCGCAAATCATCTCACCTGAAAAGTGATTTGTCTGATATATGCTTTTTCTTACATGTTTAAAAGGTAATTTTTGTTTTTTAAAAAGCTTAGGTTTTTCGAGAATTTTTTCTATAAGTTCTATTGCCTCAAGAATTTCTTCTGAATTTGAAAATTTTCCTTTAATTACAACTTTATCGATTGCGCCGGATTTTTTTATATCCTCGGCGCAGTACGGAAGGTTATCCGTATCAATTGCAAGAGGAAGTTTGGTATATTTTTTTATTTTTTCAATATTTTTCATATAGATTTCTTCAGTAATAATTACCTCATCAACCTTATGAAAATTATTGATAAAATCAATTCCCGAAAGATTATGGATATCAAAATACGAATCAACAATAACTTTGAACGGCAGATTGAAAACTTTTATAGCCTCAAGAATAGCAAAACTGTTAATAAAAATTCCGTCAATCCCTGCTGTTTTAAGAAATTTAAGCATTTTCTTTATCTCAGGAAGATTCTCTTCCGAAATATCATGCTTAAAATTAATATATATAGCACAGTTGTTAGCCTTTGCGGTATTAACAAAATCAATTACATATTCAAAATTATTATTCAGAAATTTTTTATAGTAAACATAATAATCCCTGCAAGATGTTGACTTTGCAAAAACCTCAATATCCTCAGGTTTCTTAACCGGAGCTACTATCTTAATCTCTTTCATAAAGGTATTATATTACTTTTTACAGTATTGCGCAAGTTTTTATACCGGTAAATTCTCCGGATTGAACATCCGGTATTGCAGCGCCTGCATTAAATGGGTTTGAGAGATAAGTTCAGCTCCTTCAAGATCTGCAATTGTTCTTGCAAGCTTAAGAGTACGATCATAACGCCTGCCAGAAAGCTGATATTTTACAACCGCCGCGCGCAAAAGTTCAGTAGAAGACTTGTCTATTACACAATATTTCTTTATAAGTTTAGGAGTCAGCTCGGAATTAGTTAATATTCCGTCATCTTTGTATCGTTCTACCTGAATTTTCCTTGCTTTAATAACTCTTGAGCGAATTTGTGCAGAGCACTCTTCTTCCCTGTTATAATTAAGCAGCTCTTCAGCGGATAACCTTGGAACATCTACCTGCAAATCAATCCTATCCAGCAAAGGCCCTGATAAACGGGAAAGATATCTTTGGATTTGGAATTCAGAACAGCAGCACTGCTTTTCTTTATCTCCGAGATAACCGCAAGGACAAGGATTCATTGCCCCAAGGAGCAGAAATTTTGCTGGATATCTTACTGAAATTTTAGATCTTGAAATCACAACCTCATTATCTTCCAGCGGCTGCCTGAGAACTTCTAAAACCGACCTTGGAAATTCAACCATTTCATCCAAAAACAAAACACCGCGGTGGGCAAGAGTAATCTCTCCGGGTTTCGGGCTGCTTCCACCGCCAATTATTCCGTATGGAGAGGCCGTATGATGAACCGGACGGAAAGGCCGTTTAGACATTAAAGGTTCATCAGAATGCAAAAGACCGCATATACTATAAATTTTTGTAAGTTCAAGAGCTTCAGAAAGCTCCAGCGGCGGTAAAATTGACGGGAAACACTTTGCCATCATCGTCTTACCGGAGCCGGGGGAGCCAACCATAAGCATATTGTGGCCGCCGGCAGCAGCAATTTCAAGAGCACGTTTTGCTTTTTGCTGACCTTTTACTTCTTTAAAGTCATATAAATAATCATCTTCATTCGACCTTGCAAGATAAGCTTTAACATCAACAACAGTCGGAGATAAAGGATTTTCCGTAAAGTGGGCGATTACATCACTTAAAAACTCCGCCCCATAAACATTTATACCTTCTACAAGCCCGGCCTCTTTAGCATTTTGTTTAGGTACTATAACATTTTTCACTCCAAAGTCTCTCAAACCCAAAACCAGAGGAAACACTCCGTTTATCCCTCTCAAACTTCCATCCAGAGAAAGTTCCCCTATAAATGCATAATCTTTAACTTTTTCAGGAGGAATAACCTCCTCTTCAAGCTGAATTCCGACTGCTATAGGTAAATCAAAATTGGTCCCTTCTTTTTTCAAATCAGCAGGAGCAAGGTTGACTATAACTTTCTTGTCAGGGAAGGTCAGATTTGAATTTCTTGTAGCCGAACGAACCCGGTCACGAGCTTCATTAACAGCGGCATCCGGCAGACCCACTATTGAAATACCGGGAAGAGAATTTGACACATCAATTTCAACATCAACCTTGTATGCATTCAGTCCGATTATAGTCGCTGTTGTAACCTTGTTTACCATAACCCGATTATAGCATAAATATTTTTATGGTATAATCCGGTTATGATGAACTATAAAAATATTTTAGCAATAAATTTTGGCGGAATAGGCGATGAAATTTTCTTTTTGCCAACACTTATTTCTCTAAAAAAAGAGTTTCCAAATTCAAAAATTACACTTGCATTAGAGCCGCGGAGTAAAAGTGTTAAAGATTTAACAGATATAATTGATGAAGTATTTCCGGTTGATATTAAGGGGAAGAATAAATACACGGAACTTCTAAAGCTTGTATTTTTTGCAAGAAGAAATAAATTTGATATAGTTATTTCATCAGGAGGAAATAAGTTCATAAGTATTCTGTTATGGCTTACCGGGGTAAAAAAACGTTACGGATATGACACCGGCGCTTTAAGCAGAAAACTTCTTACACAAGCGGTCAGATTGAATAAGAATCAATATGCTTGTGCAATGTATCATGATTTAATAACACCTTTAACAAATCATAAAACAGAACTGCCGGAGGTAAATATTAACCCTAAGCCAAAACTGCCTGATACAATTTTAATTCATCCGGGAGTGAGCAAAATGAGTGTCCAAAAAGGCTGCATTAAAACTATTAGTGCGGAAGTTTGGGCCGAAACAATAGACCTGCTCATTGAAAAAGGGAAAAAAGTTATACTTGCCGGCGGGCCGGATGACAACGAATGTATTGAAACAATTTTAAATACAATTAAATATAAAAACTCTGAAAAGTTTGAAAATTACTATGGAAAGACCCGTTCTATGAAAGATTTGGGGGAATTAATTTCCCAGGCAGAAAAATTCCTCTGCTCGGATTCTGCCCCTCTGCACGTTGCTGTAGCCCTAAAAACAAAAACTTACGCAATTTTCGGCCCAACAGATGACAAAAAGTTAATCCCAATCTCAGAAAATGTTATCGCTGTTAAAGCAAATGATAATTGCCCGCTAAAACCATGCCTTTGGGAAAAACGTCTGACAACCTGCACTAATTTAGACTGCCTGAAAATATCGCCGGAAGAAATTGTAGAAATTGTTTTAAAGTAACCTGATACGACTCTTGACAATAAATCATGTGTTTCGTATTATATAGAAACGAGGAACGGCGACATGGCCAAGTGGTAAGGCAGGAGCCTGCAAAGCTCTTATCCCCCAGTTCGAATCTGGGTGTCGCCTTTTTAATTTAATATTAGGAGTAAAAATGGGAAAAATTTTTGGAATATCAGACAATCCGGTTTCAACAATTGATAGTGCGCTAAGACCGCTTACATATAAAAAGCCGGTCAGATACCCTGAACAGATAGCTAAAAACACCAATCAAGCTGATAGATTCGTTCCGCGCGAAAAACAAAACACTTCTAACCCTATATTAAAAATGCGTAACGGCATAGGAAAACTTATGTCACATTTCAGCAAACATAAACAATAAACGTTCAGTGCTTAGTCTTAATGTAGATAAAGGCAAAAACGGACTTTTTAGAGTTTAATTTAGGGTATAGAAAAGCAGCAGATTGAATTTGCAGATGCCTATGGCACTTCAATATTATATGATTGCACTTTTTATAAAATGGGCATCAATAGTTTATTGATGATATAATGTTTGGCATAACAAGTTAGCGTGCTGTAAGCTGGGTTTACAAGCACAACAGAAATCCTAAAAGTCCCTGGCGCTCTGCGAATAAAACAATGTCAGAGTCGGAAATTGCAAGAATATGAGTAGAAAAACTCTTGAAAACGGAAATTATTTTAGTTTTACTTGCATTTTTTCTATTTTTATTATACTTTATAATTGACGAAAGGGCGATTGGCGCAGTTGGTAGCGCACTTGAACGACATTCAAGGGGTCACTGGTTCGAGCCCAGTATCGCCCATTTTTGTATTCCGCTGGCTCTTACAAAAATTATACTTTTAAAGCCGGATAGGAGGATGGGCGGCTGCTAAATATAACATTGTGATAGCAACAACAGCTGACCGTCTTTAAAATTTTACCTTGGAAGATTACTCCAATAACTATGAGTTATGTCATCCGGATGCTGATCGATAAGTGCAAATCTTGAACATCCAAATCCATTATATGATGATAATCCTGTCTTTATAGAACAACCATTTTCCGAAAATACATTACCTTCTTCATCATAATGTGACCCGGTGTATTTTGCCGGAATAATTTTATCGGTTTTATCAACATCAAAAGCAAATAAATCAAAACCTAATCTGTTAGGTCCTTTATCCGTCCCGTTGGTATCTATATATATCCTGTATGGTCTATAATAACCGCCAAAGAAAAATACCATCCCGTCATTAGTTAAAATAGCAATATTATTTATAGAATCCGGTGATAAATGTGCATTATAATTTCCGTCATAAGATTTATAACTGGCAGGAGTTTTGTTGCCGGAACACTTTAGAATACTATTATCAAATGTACAAAGTGTTGCCCCGTTAAGATAACTAACAAAAATCCGGGAATAACGCTCTTTTACCATTTCAATTTCATCAGAAGTACCCTCATCAAAAAAGTAAAATGTATTATATACATTATCATAATCAGCAACCATGCGCTGATGAACATTGCAAAGAACAGAATAAGCTTTCTTAAACTGCGTTTCAAGTTCTTTAGCTCTATATTTAGCAATTAGCATTGGAAGAGTCATAGCGGCAACAACACCGATAATGCCTAGGGTTATAAGGACCTCAGCGAGAGTAAACGCGACCTTGCGAGGCGAGGGGGAGGATGGTAAAAAAACTTCCGCCAGAGTAAATGCAATTCTACGAGGCGATAAATAGTATGGTGAAAAGACCTCAGCGAGAGTAAACGCGGGAACTAAGTCCCCTCTTACATGACGCGTCGCTTTCCTAGATGCAGAAGAAATAGCTTTTTGTATGTTGGGGTTTCTACCCCAACATAATTTCATTGTTGGGCTGAAAGCCCAACCTACTTTA
>CALUYU010000062.1 GCA_944325075.1 Candidatus Gastranaerophilales bacterium | reverse complement strand
TTTTTTGCCTACTTTTTTCTTTTAGCCAAAGAAAAAAGTAGGTTTGCAAGGGGGGAAAATATAATTTCAATGTTGGGCTGAAAGCCCAACCTACATCAACTAAAAAAATCCATTTTAAGTCACTAAAGGGTAAATCAAATCTCACGACTCATAATGCTTTCTTTTTTGCCTACTTTTTTCTTTTAGCCAAAGAAAAAAGTAGGTTTGCAAGGGGGGAAAATATAATTTCAATGTTGGGGTAGAAACCCCAACCTACATAAACTAAAGAAAAAAGGAAGTTGGGCTTTCTGACCAACATTAATTTTTTGAGTGCAGATGGTCGATCATTTTTGACGATGGATAGATCCTGAAACAAGTTCAGGATGACAGTTGGTTAATTCTTGAAATTCATTATTTTTTTTTGGTTGGGGTGGAAACCCCAACCTACATAAATTCAGAAAGCGCAGCATTATTATGGAGTACCTCTGGCACATCAACAATATGTATAGATAAAAACTACATAAAACTTTTATAAAGAATATTAATTTTAAAATATTAATGTTATAATAAAAATATAGTCATTAAGATTTAGATGGAGAGAAGATTGATATGTGTGGAATAGTAGGATATATAGGCGATAAACCAGTTGTTGATATATTAATAGACGGACTTCACCAGCTTGAATACAGAGGTTATGATTCAGCCGGCGTTGCAGTACAATGCGGGGACAAAATTAATGTATATAAAGCGGAAGGCAAGCTTGAAAACCTTAGCAGTGTCCTAATGCAGCATAAAGATGAGTATGCCGGCTCCACTCTTGGAATTGGTCATATAAGATGGGCCACTCACGGAGCGCCTACTGTTGTTAACGCACATCCACATACTTGCAATTGCGGAAATCTTGTTATTGTACATAACGGAATTATCGAAAACTTTAAAGAGTTACGGGGAAAGCTTGAAAAGTTTGGCGCAAAATTCAGAACACAGACGGATACAGAAGTTGTTGCACACTTAATTGCATACAAATATGCAGATACCCGGAACTTAACAAAGGCAGTTGAACTTGCTGTTAAGGAAATTGAAGGAGCTTATGCATTGTGTGTAATGCATAACAACGATAAAAATACTCTTGTTTGTACGAAAAGGAATGCCCCTCTGCTTGTCGGGATTGGGAATAAAGAGTTTTTTGTAGCATCGGATGTTCCGGCTATCATCAAGTACACTAAAAAGGCGGTATATCTGAGTGATAATCAGATTGCTACTCTTTCAAGAGAAAAAATGGTTCTGATTGACGAAAACGGGAAAGAACTTCAACCTAAAATAGAAACTTTACCTTGGGAACCGGTAGCTTTGAGCAAAATGGGATACAAACATTTTATGCTTAAAGAAATACATGAACAACCTGATGTTATCAGAAATATTTTAGTCGGAAAACTTCACACAACAGAAGAGCCGATTGTTCTTAATGAAGTAAAGCTCACAAGAGAGACATTAAAAAATTTAAACAGAATACAAATAATTGCTTGCGGAACCTCATTACATGCAGCGATGATAGGGAAATACATTATAGAAAACTTCTGCGGGATAGCCGTTGATGTGGAGGCATCCAGCGAATATATTTACAGAAAAACAGTAACAGATGCAAACACGCTTGTAATAGGTGTTTCCCAATCCGGAGAGACCGCCGATACATTAACTGCGATTAAACAAGCTAAGGCTAAAGGCTCTCATATACTAATCATTACAAACAGACCCGACAGCGCTATGGCAAGAGAAGCGGATAGTCTTGTCCCGGTTAGTGCCGGAATTGAAGTATCTGTAGCTGCAACAAAATCTTATATTGCACAGCTTGTATCATTCTATCTTCTTGCTATGTACATGGCGGAAATTAAAGGAAGTCTTGATGAAGCAATTTTGAAATCTTTGAAAACAGATCTTACACAAATTCCTCAAAAAATAGAACAAATTCTTTCACACAAAGAAAAAATACAGCAATGTGCAAAGATTTATGCGAATACAAAAGATTTCATCTATATAGCAAGAGGAATAAATTATCCTACAGCGCTTGAAGGGGCGTTAAAACTTAAGGAAATAAGCTACATAAACGCAACCGGTTATCCTGCCGGAGAATTAAAGCATGGCCCGATTGCAATGCTGGATGAATCAATGCCTGTTCTTTCAATCCTTATGAAAGGCGGAGTTTACGAAAAACTTCTCTCAAACAGTGAGGAGGCCAAGGCCAGAAACGCAAGAATGATTGCGCTTACAAATTCTAAAGATGAGAAGTTAAAAGACCTGTTTGACTTTATTATTGAAGTACCGGATATTCAGGAACTTTTATCTCCGATTATCGCAATGATACCATTGCAGCTGCTTGCATATTATATTGCTGAATATCTTGGTAAAGATGTTGACCAGCCTAGAAATTTGGCTAAATCGGTTACGGTGGAATAAATGATTATATCAGAAAATATTGATCTTAACCTTTTAAAACCAGTAAATGCAAAAGGTATTGAAACAGAACTTAAAAACAAAGGAATAGACCCGCTAAGATGGGCCATTGTTAATATTGAAAATAACGTTTTTACAGTCAATGTCTCGTATATAAAATAGCGGGCCTATATTTTGGTCGATATCGATTGCGGGAATTAGAGGATTGGTGCGGCATTAACTTCTACCCCACCCCGTTTGCTCCCTGCCCGGTTTGGCTGGGTTTAAGGCTTTGAATGCTCAAATAACCTAATAAAAAGAAAAGGCTCCGCAGGGGATCGGAGCTTTAACGTTAAGGATTTTAGGATTATTAAGGATTTAAAAATATATTTTTTAATTAAGCATATTCACCAACAAAACTTTTAACATCATTTTTAACTGCTTCTTTTGTATTCTTGATTTCTTCATCAATCATCGCAAGTTCCATTTCAAGCTGAAGTTTTTCTTTAGACATTTCTTTTTCTTTTTCATTTAAAAGTTTTGATTCATATCTGGCAAACTGTTCTTGCGCTTGTTTATAAAAACTTCTGTACATCATTTGTTGATATGCCTGCTGAATTTGAGCATTTTGAGATTGAGCCATCATATTTTGGAATAAAGGATTCGTACTCATTTGCTGCATTTGATTTGCAGCACTCATCTGAGAAAATTGGGAAGACATATTCATATATAACATTTGGCGGTTAAACATAGAAGAAGGAGTATTAAACATTTCGTGGATTGAGATTGACCCATCAGCGATATTTTCTGCATAGGTTTTATAATCCATCATTTCCTTATTCAGTTGCATTAAGCGATAGTTTTTATCAGATTTTTGCCTGATGAGTTGAAATAATCGCCATTGACCGATGAGTAACATTTTTTACCCCTACTTTTAATTTAATAACTAACCTTTGTAAAACTAACCTATTTTTACCTTTACATGTATATAAAAACATTTTGTTATAAAGAATTGCATGAGTTTAGGGGTTTTGTTAACAAAACTTAATATTTATCTCCAAAAGGTTAATTCAGATCAATAACGGAAACACCGTCACCGCCTTCAGAATCTTCCCCGGGACGGAATTTTGCAACATATGGAGAAGTTGAGAGATAATCTCTTATGGCAGCCTTTAAAGCGCCAGTGCCATGACCATGAATAACTGTCACCGGAGAAAGGTTTGCAAGACTGGCTTTGTCAAGATAATCTTCAAGTTCATCAAGTGCCTCCTCAACCCTGACACCTCTTAGATCAAGACGATTAGAAATATCTATTCTGTGAAGTTTAAAACTGTCAAATTTGGATGGTGAATACACCGGAGATTTCTTTTCATAAGCAGCTTCATAAGGTGCTAACTTATCCTGCTTAATTTTTGTTTTTATTTCTCCCATTAATACATAAAGGTTCCCTTTTTTATCCGGAAGGCTTAATACAACAACCGGCTGGTTAAGGCCTTTTAGAATAAGTTTATCATTAATCCTGACATTTTCCCAGTTAACGCGATCATATTGCTCCTGATCTTCATAGACTCCTACCTTATCATGATAACCGGATTCCAGCCTTCCCATACGGGAATATGCACGTCTGGCAAGCTTTTCGGATTTTTCTTTCCGCAGCTCATCAACAATAGCTTTAATTTCTCCCTTAGCCGAAAGAAGTTCATAATCAAATTTTCGTTTAATATCTTTTATGGCCTTTTTCTTTTCTGTTTTAACTTCGGCAAGTTTTTTTTCGTATTCAGCTTTTAAATTTTCCGCATCCAGCCTCAGTATCTCTGCTTTTTGTAAGCTGTCATTCAACATTTGCCGTGTTTCCTGAAGTTTTTCAACAACAAGAATTGAAGGATCTTTTTGAGAAACAAGTGTTTCCTTTGCCTCCTGAATAATCGAGTTATCAAGCCCTAAATTAGCAGAAATAGCAATAGCATTACTCAATCCCGGAACGCCGATTAAAAGACGATAGGTAGGTTTTAGGGAATGTGTATCAAACTCTACCGATGCATTTTTGAAATACGGATTTGAATATTCTAAAGCCTTTAATTCTCCATAATGAGTTGTTACTGTAGAGAAAACATTATTTTTTGCAAGCTTTTCAAGAATACTTTTAGCAAGTACTGCCCCCTCAACCGGATCAGTACCCGCACATATTTCATCAAGCAGGACAAAACTTTCATCGTCGCTATTATTAACAATTTCTATGATATTTTTCATATGGGATGAGAAAGTCGAAAGACTTTGCAAGATACTTTGGGAGTCTCCGATATCCGCAAAAACTTTTTTAAACGGATAAATCTTAGCCCCGGTACAAGGAAGAAAGATCCCGGCACGAGTCATCAGAATATAAATCCCGGCTGTTTTAAGGGTAACGGTTTTCCCGCCGGTATTTGAGCCTGTAATAATAATTGATTTATAGTCCCTGCCTATTTCAAAGTCGTTTTCGACAATGTTTTCAACTGTGCCGATCAGCAGCGGATGCCTCATACGTGTTAGGACAATCTCTTTTTTATTAGTCAAAACTTCCGGTTCCACAGCATGAATTTTAACGGCATAACGGGCTTTTGCAAAATGAAAATCTATTTGGGCCAAAATTTCCTCGCTGTGTTTCAGTGATGGGAAATGAAACTTAACCATCTGTGTAAGCCCGGCAAGAATCCTTACACACTCTGCATGTATGCGTGACTGGGTTTCACGGAGTTTGTTATTGAGCGGAACAAGACTTTCAGGCTCAATATAAAACGTTTTATTGGTTGCGGAAACATCATGAACAATCCCGCCGACTTTACTTTTGTCTGAAGCTTTAACCTGGAATACAATTCTGTCATCGCGTGTTGTATAAATCGCTTCCTGCAAGTGCTTTACAAAATCAGCAGAATTTAAAAGCTCTCCAACTTTTGTTCGTATGGCTTTTTCGGTCTCTCTTAAAGAGGCATAAAGGCCCTTTAATTCGGGTGTTGCATCTTTTTTAATCTGCATATTATCATCAAAAGTATTAAAAATTCTATCCTCAAGTTCCTTATCAGTAGTAAGGTTTCGTGCAAGAGTGTTAATCCGGCTTGAAAGATCCGTATTTTCATTCATAAAATTTCGAACAAGCCTTGATGTTCTAAATGTTTTAGCAATATCAATAAGTTCCGGTTCACTCAAATAGCTTACCAGAGAATTTTGTTCAATAGAATTAATATCCGCGACAAAATCAAGAGGAATATCATTTGGAATATCAAGAACAGCCTTAGCCTCTCTTGTATAGATTTGAGCGTTAACAACATCTTCAATATTTTCAAACGGCATAAGATTAAGACAAATTTCTCTGCTCTGGCTGCATTTGGCAAAACCTGAAAGCTGAGAACGTATTTTATCAAATTCCAATGCTATAAGACTGTCTGATAATATATCCATAAACGAATTATAACATAAAGTTCAATAAATTATTGAAAAAATATTAATAATAGTTTATAATATCCTTAGAGGAATAGTGATGAAAGATACTCAACATGGCCCAAATTCAATCATAGCGCAAATTTTCCTAATGGAAGGTCGGGGCCGGACAATCATAAGTTTTTTGCACTTGCAAACAGAGCTATAGTTTCAATAACCGGCTATACCTACATAATTATATATGGTCGGACGGAGACAGACCACTTGTCCATTTAAATGTTGATATTAACGGTGTTAAAGGTCCAAACCAAATCGACAAAGATTTCTTTTTTCTTTATCTAAGCCCAAAGAAGAAAAATACACCTATGATAAGAGACTATGATCTTTGGTGGTTACAGAAAGACTCATGCTCAACAGAAAAGACGAACTCAGGCTGGCATAGCGGAGGCTGCTGTGCAATTTGGGTAATAGCTAAAGGAAACATGAATTACCTACATCTAAATATCGCTGAAGAAGAATGGAAATCAATTGACAAAAGCGACTAAATATTTATAAAGATAAACGGACTTTCTTCTTTGGCATAAATAACCTCAGCATCTTCTGAAATTAAGCTTTTAAACACGTTAAGCACCTGGATTTCACTTTCAAAATGCCCTATATCAAATACCATAATAGGACTTTCAAGTGCCGTGTGAAACTTCAAATCACCGGTTACCAAGGCATCAGCCCCGTTCTGCGCTGCATTTGCAATAAATTCTGTTCCGCTCCCCGCGCAAAAAGCTATCTTAAAAAGTCTTTTTATATTTTGAGGATTTGTATACCTGATTCCGGCAGAAATTTTTGAAAGTATCATCAGAAAATCGTTTACCGAAATATCCGTATTAACATACCGGACAAAATCCAAAGGAGCTGATTCTATATTATGAATTTTTAATCCAAATTTCTGCAGCTTATCTATTAGGGTATCAGTTGTTCCGCCATTTGCAAGATCCAAATTTGTATGCGCGCAGTACATATTTATATCTCTGTAATCCATCGGAACCTGAAAAAGCGGATGATGTGAAATTATCATATCACAATTTTGAGCCTTTGCCTGATTAACCACATCATCAGTAATAGTCAATGCAAGCATAATTCGTTGAATATCTTTCTTGGAGGTTTCAACAATCCATCCGCTGCAATCCCATTTTTCAGCAGTTTCCAAAGGGGCAAACAGCTCTATTTTTGAAACAAGATCGTACTTATTCATATATTTCCTCTATGATTTTAGTCGCAATTTCTCTTTTAGAGGCGCGGGGCAGATGCTTCATTGTTCCGTCTTTTTTCAAAATAGTTACCTCATTATAGTCACTTGAAAATCCAATATCTTTTCTTGAAATATCATTTGCAATAAGGTAATCGCATCCTTTTTTCGAAATTTTCTCTTTTGCATTTTCTATTAAATTTTCACTTTCTGCACAAAACCCGACAATTATCGGCGATTTTATGGCAGATTGTCCGGAACAATTGCTTAATGCATTGGTTTTAAGCTCACAAAGCCCCTTTAGAATATCAGGGTTCTTTACAAATTCAACGGAAAAAGTTTCTGCATCGGTCTTTTTAAGTTTATGATCCGCGATATTTTTAGCTCTGTAATCCGCAACCGCAGCAGCCATAATAATATAATCGGCCTTATCAAACTCCGCTTCAACCGCTGATTTCATGTCAAAAGCAGATTTAACTCTGATTATCCGGTAAGGTTTTTCTGTATCAACAGTTGTAATCAGAGTAACATCAGCCCCCATCTCAAATGCAATGTCGGCAAGAGCAATCCCCATTTTACCGGAAGAATAATTTGAAATATATCTTACCGAATCAATTGCTTCAATTGTTCCGCCTGCTGTTATAACAAACTTTTTCCCTGATAAATATTTTTTTTGTTTTAAAAATTCAACAGTCTTCTCATAAATTTTATCAAGGCTGCACAGCCTTCCAACACCGTTACTGCCGCATGCCAGAAATCCCTCCTCAGGCTCCATAATACACATACCGGCAGCTGAAAGCTTATCTATATTATTCTGAACAAAAATATTTTCCCACATACCGCAATTCATTGCCGGAGCGAGAATTATAGTTTTTTTGAACGCACAGACAACAGAAGTCAAAAGGTTATCACAAATTCCGTTTGCAATTTTACCGATAGTATTTGCAGTTGCCGGAGCAATTACCAGAATATCCGCTTCTTCTGCATAAGAAATATGTTCGGGCTTAAAATCAGGAATATTAAATTCATCTACTCCAACTTCATTTTGGCTCAAATTCTGAAGAGTTAATTTTGTGACAAAATTCAATGCATTAGGAGTACAAATAACCCGGACATTAGCTCCTGCACGTTTATACATTCTTATAAGCTCACAAATTTTATATGCAGCTATTCCGCCGGTAATACCGACTAAAACATTTTTCCCCTCTAACATTTTTTCTGTTCTCCGGAGATTATTTCTTCTAACTCTGAAATCGCCCGCTCTAAATCATCATTAACAACTTTGTAGTCGTATTTTTTTGCACATTCCAGCTCTTTTTTTACTTCATTAAGACGTTTTTGAATAGTTGCCTCATCCTCGGTATGCCGCCCTCTTAGTCTGTTTTCCAAGGCTTGCAGAGAAGGCGGAGCTATAAATATTAAAACAGCCTCCGGCATTTTTTCTTTTACTTGCAATGCACCCTGGGTTTCTATTTCAAGAATAACATCTTTCCCATCCGCAAGACATTGTTCTATATACTTTTTCTTTGTTCCGTAAAAATTTCCGGCAAATTCCGCCCATTCAAGAAATTTATGATTTTGAATACAATCCTTAAAATCTTCCTTACTCAAAAAGAAATAGTTAACGCCGTCAATTTCACCATTACGCGGCTTTCTTGTTGTGCAGGAAATTGAAAGCATAAATTCGGGGTGTTTTTTTAAAAATCCATTTAAAACCGTACCTTTACCCACACCGGAAGATCCGGAAATTACAAATAATTTTTTCTTTAAATTTTTGTTCATATTATAATTATACAATGAATATATTACATGAAAAATTCTTATGTAAATTCTTGAAAAAACTTAATACAATTAAGACTCAAAAAGAATTAGCACAAGAATTTGTATCCGGAGTTTTAACCGGGCTGAAAGCTCAGGCTTGCAGCATATATATTATAAATATGGAGACCAATAAAGTTGCAATAACCAAAACTCTTTATTCGCCTAAGGCTCCTGAAAAAATAAAAAAACAAGTTCTTGATATTTTTAATTTAAGCAATGATTTATTTTCAAATTCATATGATACTGTTGAAATTTTAGATTATTTTTACAAAATATCAAAACTTAATGTGATAATCACACCGGTTATGTCAAGAAACGATCTGATAGGCTATGCTGCAATATTCGGGAAACGTTCCGATTTTAATTACAAATATAAATCTGTTATTGAAATTATAATGGAGAATTTTAACACCCGGTTGGATGTGATAAACCTTGAAGGGGCACTTGACCGTACCAACAAAGAAAAAATTCAGTTTCTTGCAAGCATATCTCACGAATACAAAACCCCGCTCAATTCTATAATAGGATTTTCAGACATTCTGAAGCTTAGAGCCCAAGGAACGGATAATTATAAATATATAGATAATATCTCTAAAAGTTCAAAATTTTTGTTAGGTCTTATCCAGGACATACTTGATATGGCAAGAGGGGAATTCGGAAATCTTGAACTCAATTATACCGAATTTCGCCCCAAAAGCATTATTGAAGATATTATTTTAAGTTTTGACGAACTTTTAAAATCCAAAAATATTGAACTGAATTATACATTAATGGACATCGTTATTAGCGCTGATGTGCTCAGATTTAAACAGCTTATTTATAACTTAATATCAAATGCCGTAAAATTTAATAAAGTCAACGGAAAAATAGTTATAGTTTCGTATGTTGACGATAAAAATAACTTCCTTTTTGAGATAAAAGACAGCGGAGACGGAATAAGGAAAAAGGATTACGATAAAATCTTCAATTTTTTCTCCCAGGTTAACAGAAATCAGCTTAAACGCCAACAGGGCTCAGGAGTCGGGCTTGCATTATGCAAAATGATAGTAAACGCCCACAGAGGAGAAATCGGATTTAAATCAAGACTTAACTCTGGCAGTACCTTCTGGTTTGTACTGCCGGGCTGCAGATAAACTGCTGTTTATTTACAACTTGCATAAAAAGTGGTATAATTTGCGTGTAAAAAGGAGAGAACTATGGAAATTAAAGTTACCAAAGACGCAAAAGACATTAAAACAGAAGTTCTTGTAATTAACAAATTTGAGGAAGACAACACTTCACAGGAACTTGCTAACACTTATGCGGTTGAGAAAGACCACTTTGAAGGGAAATTTGGACAAACATATTTATTACATACTTACGGAAAAATTCCTGCTGATAAAATTTTAATTATCGGATTTGGGAAAAAAGATGAATTTGACTCAAATAAAATGACTGAAGCAGTTGCTAAAGCAGTAAAAAAATTACGGCAAATTCACGCAAAAACAGCTTGTTTTGACTTTGATGTTATGTGTGATTACGGGAAATCCGCCGTGATTGGCGCATACATAGGGGATTATGCCTTTGACAAGTACAAAAATGAAAAAGCAAAACACTTAGACGAAGTTATTTTTGCGAAATTCTCTGAAGATACTGTAAAAGAAGGCATTATCTTTGGAGAAGCAATGAAGTTCAGTCGCGATATCGCAAATGAACCGGCAGCTTACGCAACTCCGACAAAACTTGCAGAACTTGCCAGCAGTTTTGAAGGCTTGCAAACAGAAATTTATGACCGTGACGAAATAGAAAGAATGGGAATGGGCGCGTATCTTGCAGTGGCCAAGGGCAGTGCGGAAGCCCCTAAATTCATTCACATGAAATACACAGGGAAAAATCCAAAGAAAAAAATTGCACTCATCGGTAAAGGGTTATGTTTTGACAGCGGCGGAATGGACTTAAAACCACCAGCCTCAATGCTTACGATGAGAGATGATATGTCCGGTGCTGCTTGCGTTTTAGGCGTAATGAGGGCATTAAAAGAACTTCAGCCCGAAAATGTTGAAGTCCACGGTATTATTGCCGCGTGCGAAAATATGCCGGGACAAAATGCGTACAAACCTGGTGATATATTGACTGCAAAAAACGGAAAAACTATTGAAGTTGATAATACTGATGCAGAGGGCCGTTTAACATTAGCAGATGCTTTATGTTATGCCTGCGAACTCGGAGTCGATGAAGTTGTTGATATTGCAACCTTAACCGGTGCCTGCATGGTTGCGCTTGGAACGATAGCCTCAGGGGTTATGGGAAATAATGAGGATTTAATTGCCAAAATAATTCATATTGCAGAAAAAAGCGGTGAAAAATATTGGCAGCTGCCAATGTATAAAGAATATATGGACGGTTTAAAATCTGATATTGCCGATATGAAAAACACTGGTTCACGCTATGGCGGGGCCTCTGCTGCAGGCGTATTTTTACAGGAATTTGTATCCGGCCCGAAATGGGCGCATATTGATATAGCAGGAACCGCATTTTTGGAAAAACCTCAGGGAATTTTCAATTACGGATCTACCGGAGCCGGAGTCCGCACTCTGCTAAATTATGTGAAAGAGGCATAAATTCTTTTTATAAAGAAAAAAAAACAGCAGGCCAAAGACCTGCTGTTTTTGTATATAAGTAAACCTTACCACGGATAATCGTCTTTGATTTTCCAACCATCCCGCAAAATTTTTGACAAGCAGTATTCACCTTTTTCACTTTTAGAACATTCCCGGTTTACCTCATCAGTAGATAAATCATAACCTTTGGCCAAAACTCCTTTTGCAGTAACATCTGTAATAAAAACATCCTTTCCGTATTGATTTGGACGATTGCTCCCATTTATATCAATAAAAATATTAAGGTTTGAAATAACAGGATCTACACCGGTTCCTGAGCCCGTACTAATAGAAATTATCAATACCATACCATCGGTAGTAATAAAAGTCCTTCTCTGATTTTGCTCAACAACAGTAACAGTGTTGTCATAAATTCCTCTTAAAGATATAAAAGGAGTGACAGAAGAATAATCACATTCCTTGTATGTATTACACATTTTAGCAATCTTAAAATAAGGTTTCCAATATTTTTCGAAATATTCCTCTGGCCCACTATAAGCCCAATATTCAAATTCGCCATTATCAACTTCTGAAAGCTTAAACGCCTGGTTTAATATTGTATAAACCTTTTGCAGCTTAGAAATTGTTTCCTGCTTCTGGTAATTTGCAATCAGGGTTGGCAGCGTCATTGCAGCAACAACTCCGATTATCCCTAGGGTTATTAGAACCTCTGCCAAAGTAAACGCCAACTTGCGAGGCGAATGGGGCCTGAGGCACTGCACTATTATGCTACGCTCTTTAGAGTTCAACGAAATATTATTGCAGGTTGGGCATACTTGCCCAACATTAGATTTTTGAGCACAGATGGTCGAAAATTTTTGTCGGTGGTAAGATCCTGAAACGAGTTCAGGATGACAGCTGTTTGATTTTTGAAATTCATTATTTATGTTGGGGTAGAAACCCCAACCTACATTTAGTTTAATCCTATTTACGTTTAATACAGAAAACTTTGAGTTGGAGAAAAATTTGAAGAAAGGTATTTTTGACAAAAACCCTTGTCTCCCTTGAGGTTCCTTACCCCCCCCCCCCCC
>CALUYU010000061.1 GCA_944325075.1 Candidatus Gastranaerophilales bacterium | reverse complement strand
CGTAAAGGAGGCTTACAAGGGAGGGTGCTCGCAGAGTATTTCAGGATCTAGCCACCGACAAAAATGTTCGGCCATCTGCACACAAAAATCTAATGTTGGTCAAGTATGCCCAACCGACTTTGACTTTAATACTATTTCTTATGCATCTTGGAAAGCAACACGTCATGTAAGAGGGGACTTAGTCCCCGCGTTTACTCTCGCTGAGGTTCTTATAACTCTGGGCATAATCGGAGTAGTAGCGGCGATGACGTTGCCGACATTGATGTCTAAATATCGAGAAAATGTAACAATGTCAAAACTAAAAAAAGCTTATACAACTTTGGCGCAGGCACAGTTAATGTCAATAAGCGAAAATGGCGATGTAGATGGCTGGGATTGGGTTGAGGCTGGTCAGGAATCTAATAATGCAATAGTTTTGGCTTGGTTTAATAAGTATTTTGGCAAGTACTTAAATAAAGCTGAAGTAATCGATAAGAAAAAACTTGATCCCGCAACCCAGGAACTTGTGGATGATGGTATTCTTGTAAGGCTTGCCGATGGATCTATTGTAAAGTTTTATAATTTTGCCGGCGGTGCTTTACACATAAATTTATACACGAATGAGAAGACATTTTTAGATGGTACAGCTGAACATGGGAAAGATGCATTTATGTTTGCCTTCAACAATTCGACAAGTAAGCGTTTGAATACCTATGGATTTAATGTTAAAGATGAACAAAAATTAAAATATGACAGTTCTTTCGGTTGTTATGGTAATCCGTCAATTGGCCGCGTTTATTGTGCCCGCATATTGCAAATTCATGGCTGGACAGTTCCTGATGATTATCCGTGGAAGTTTTAAGCTACCACCAAATTGGTATGATAACCGGTAAAAATCTTTTATTTTTTGTTATGTCAAAGCTGAAGTTTAATTCTTCAGCTTTTATTTCCTCAGGAAATTCAGGAAGCTTGGTTTCATTAACAGCTTTTATAATTTTTTTATCATACCTTTGGGAACCGGATGATTTTAAAATCTCCATATTTTTAATGGTTCCGTCTCTTTGAACTGTAATTTTAAAAAGAGTTTCTTTGGTAAGATATGAATAAGACGCCGGAAATTCATCATAAATAATTTCTTTTACTCTTGTTGAATACTTATCAAATTGTGCCTGAAAAGTAGTTTCTGAGTATGCAGCATTAAATTTAGTCTCAGTATAGACAATTCCAATAATCATTAATAGCGAGACAAGTAATAAAAAACGCTTTTTCATTATTTAACTTCCAGTTTCAGATAAAAATTTAACCAAGCAGATTTTCAAGAATTTTTGCATTTTCGTCAGCTTTTTGGGCCTGATGTACCGAAACCCTTCTCATATATGAGCGTAAAGCTTCCCTAATCAGTTCCGAGCGGGTTCTTTGTTCGTCATTTGCAAGACCATCTACTTTGTTTAAGAATGCATCGGGCATAGTAACTAAGATTTTTGCCATTTCCTAACCCTCCTATTTTATACACATAAATAGTATATCATATATTAATACTTTTGGCAACCCGTTTTTACATGGTAGCCTGTTCGGCAATGGACATTTTTTTCTTATTTGAACTATTATAATGAGGTAACAATTAGAAAGGAGATTTTCTTATGGATGACAACAGAGAATATTCAACAGAGCATAGAGATTGTTTCTTATGCCGCCACCCTTTGTTTAAGCATATTATGACCGGGCTTCTTGTATTTTTCGGAGCTTTTGCAGCTTTTTATGTGGTTACGGACTGGCATTTTAAAAGAATGCTTGATCCTGCCGTTCAAATGCGTAAAATGGACAGGATGATGAGAGCTGATGCAAATTATATTGAACGGATGGCCAGACGCCAGGATCGTCGTGATGCTAAATTTGAGCGTAAAGCAGAAAGCTATATCAAAATCGAAAAAGAAGATAAAAATTATAAGGTTACTGTTGATTTAAGACCTTTTGATAATGATGAGAAAAATGTAGAAGTTAAGACCGATGGAAATGTTTTAACAATAAATGCAGCGGGTTCTTCTAAAAAACATGGGCATGAAAGAATTTTGAAAATTTCCCAAAGCTACATGTTTGATGATGATGTAAATCTTAATAATATAACCAAAATTCGTGAAGGAAAAGATCTGGTAATTTATATACCAACAGAGAATAATTAATCTAGCACTTAATTTAATGCCGGATAATTTATCCGGCATTTTTTTACTTTTAAACTTAAGTTGTAATTTTTGTGCTATCATATTTTTATGAAACGAATGTTGATAGTAGATGATTCTGCAAGCTGGCGCCGGTATCATGAGGATGCAATAAGGCAGATTTACAAAGACAAATTTGAAATAGAGACAGCTGATTCTGCCTTAAATGCGAATGATGTTATTTATGCTAATGAAAAAACTCCGTTTGATATAATTCTTACGGATATGCAGATGGAAAGCAATTTTCTTCCGCTGTTTGCAGGTGAGTGGTTTATTGAACAGATTCAAAAAATGCCTTCATACAATAATACTCGGATTATTATTATTTCTGCTTCTAACAATATAAAGTTTATAGCTGAAAAATATGGTGTTGACTATATTCCTAAATACCAGTGCAGAAATATTGAGACTTATTTAACAATAGATCCTTCATATCTTTTATACTAACCCTTTTCAACGGAATATCACAACGTCGCTTGGCGCAATTTCAAGAACTCTTTTACTGACTGAACTTTCAAGAAATTTTTTCTTTCTTGGTTGTGTTCCGGTTATAATTAAGTCGATATTCTCTTTTTGGGCAAATTCCGAAATTTTTTCGGCCGGATTTCCCTGCAATATTGCAAATTTGTCAGCGTTAAAGTTATATTGCCTTAATTTTTCCTGAAGTTCAAGTATAATCCTTGTTGCATATTTATTTTGTTCATTTTCTATTTCCATAAGCCAATGTGCGTCCAGTGCTCCTTCAAGAAAAAGCAGGTTCGGATTTTCCAGTACTATACAAATATATATTTCTTTGTCTTTAAGATCCAGGTATTTTATTGCTTCAGATGCTGCAAATCTGGAATTAGCTGAGCCGTCTGCCGCAAACAAGACTTTATTATGGTTATTTCTCTTTTTAGATACATAAGTTGAAACATCAACATTATTTACAATATCCCTTGAGACTGAGCCAAGCCACCTTTGTAGCCCCTTTTTGCCATGTGAACCCATTAGTATCAGGTCATATTTTTCTCTTTGTACCTGTTCAAGTATTCCTGAGACTGTTTCTCCACAGTATTGGATTTTATCACCAAATTCCAGCCCCAAATTTTCAATTTCATCCTCGGCTTTTTCCAATATCCCCGCTGCAATATTTGAACATGAATTTTCAAATTCCGAAATCTCTATTGAAAAAGTTTCCGGCATAAAGCTCCAGTCGATTGCACATATTACGTCAACAACTGATTCTCTCTGCCACTTTGAAAAATTATGTAAAGCTGAAAAACTTATATCGGAGCCATCTGTACAAAATAAAACTTTCATATATTTCTACCTTTCATAAACTATTGTTGAAGTTTTCTTCTGTTTTATGTTTGTATATCGGTTGTTTATGTCTTAAGATATACATTTTCCATAAGTTATTGTTATTAAAATTTTCGAAAACTTCTAGGACATATTTAACTTATGTTAAGCAAAATTACATTCACTGGTCATCTATTTTTTTTTCTGATAATATACTTATACAAGATATTATTTATGTAAATAGAATTGGACGTTATAGTTATGCCTGCCGGTGAAAAGGTTAATCTTAGGGATTATAAAAATTTAATAGAAACTATTGCAAAGGTTGAGTATCAAAAATTTTCAATATCACATTTGGTTGAATTGCCCGAGCTTATTAATATAGGGACGCATACTCTCTATATATTATTCAAGGCCAATCCTCCTGAACATTATAATAATACTTATTTATCAACCGCAATTAAGTGGGCAATAAGAAATGAAGTCCGGCGCCGTTATAAATGGTATTCTCTGAAAAATCGCAGCCGCGTTGAAAAAAATGATGATCCTCAGGAAGTTCGCTGTGAAGTATATAAAACGATTTTATCAATTGATGAAATGCAAGAGGCGGAAGTTCCAACCCAGATTAAGGCTGAGGACAAAACCCCTGATGAAGCTGTGGAGTTTTCAGAGCTTAAGGCAGAAATCGTTGAAGCTATAAAAAGATTACCAAAACGTGAAAGAGAATTGATTGAATATAAGTTTTTTAAAGAGAAAAAACTCCGTGAAATTGCAGAGGAATTCGACATTTCACAGTCAAGAATTTCAAGAATTATACAAGCCGGTCTGGATAAAGTTAAAAAGGATTTAAAACGGCGGGGGGTTATCTAAATATGAAAACTATTTTTGAAAAAAGTAACGGTACTGAGGGTATAAATTTAACTGATGACTCTGAAGATTTAAGTTTCCTTGATAAATCTTTTTTGCGAACCCAAAGTCCTGAACTTCCGCAAATCGGAGAACTTGAGGTAATGCGTCATTATAAGGAATTATCGGATAGAAATTTTTGTATAGAAAAAGGTTTTTATCCACTTGGTTCTTGTACAATGAAATATAACCCAAAGGTTAATGAACTCCTTGCTTCTCTTGAGGGTTTTGCAAATATCCATCCGAATTTAGCAGATGAATATTGCCAGGGCGCGTTGAATTTAATGTATAATCTTCAGGAGGCTTTAAAAAAAATCACCGGAATGGACGCTATAACTCTTCAGCCGGCAGCGGGCGCTCATGGCGAACTGACCGGCATGATGATTATTAAAAAGTATTTTGAAAGTATTGGTGATAATCGTAAAAAAGTTTTGATCCCGGATTCTGCTCATGGAACAAATCCTGCCAGTGCGCATATGTGCGGATTTGAAGTTGTTGGTGTGAATTCCGATAAATACGGCCGGGTCGATATGGAACATTTGAAAAGTCTGATTGATAAAAATGTTGCGGCAATTATGATGACTAATCCTAATACATTGGGGCTTTTTGAAGAAAATGTTCTTGAAATTTCAAAATTAATGCATGAAAATGGTTCTCTGTTGTATTATGACGGAGCGAATTTTAATGCAATTATGGGTTATACAAATCCAAAGGTTATGGGGTTTGACGTTGTTCACCTTAATTTACATAAGACATTTGCAACTCCTCATGGCGGCGGTGGCCCGGGAGCGGGGCCGGTAGGCGTTGTTGACAAGCTTAAGGAGTTTTTGCCGGTGCCGGTTGTAAACTTTGACGGTGAAAAGTACTTCAGAGATTATAATCTCAAAAATTCTATCGGTTCTGTTAAGGCTTTTTACGGAAATTTTGGTGTTCTTGTAAGAGCTTATGCATATATTCTTATGATGGGCGATAACCTTAAGGAAGCTTCTGAAAATGCAGTACTAAATGCAAATTATATAAAAGAAAAACTGAAAAAGTATTATGATTTGCCATATGATCTTCCTTGTATGCATGAGTTTGTCCTTTCTGGTGAAAGACAAAAACAGAATTTTGGAATTTCGACGTTAAATATTGCAAAAAGACTAATGGACGGCAATACTCATCCCCCGACAGTTTATTTTCCTCTTATCGTTCATGAGGCAATGATGATTGAGCCGACTGAGTCTGAAAATAAAGAGAAATTGGATGAGTTTATTGATATAATGATTAAGATAGCCCAAGAGGCTGAAACTAATCCGGAGGAGGTTTTATCGGCACCACACTCTACTCCGGTTCGCCGGGTTGATGAAACTCTTGCGGCCCGTCATCCGGATTTGAAATATAACTGTTCGGATAAATAAATTCTATGTTGTATGAAATTGAAACAAAAATAAATGAGAGTAAATTATGGCAGAAGAAAATAAAAAATTAAAAGTTGCATTTCCCCATATGGGAACAATATATATAGCTTGGTCTGCTGCACTGCGCAAAATAGGTGTTGAACCTTTTATCCCTCCATATACAAGCAAACGGACTTTGTCTCTTGGAACTAAAAATTCTCCTGAGGCAATATGTCTTCCTTATAAGTTGATTTTGGGGAACTTTATTGAGGCTATAGAAGGCGGAGCTGATTATGTTGCTATGATTGCCTCCCCGGGATGCTGCAGATTAGGGGAATACGGCGCTTGTATCCATAACGCACTTGAAGATATGGGGTATAAAGCAAATTATATTGAATTAACGCTTTATGACGGAATAAAAGGAATGTATGATTTCTTAAGAAAGATCAGCGGTAAAAATAATTATGTTCTTTTTACAAAAGCGATTATTCTTGGGATTAGAAAGGTCTTTTTATTGGACGATTTGCAGGCAAAACTTTCTTATTGCAGAGCAAGGGAAAAAGTGTATGGTGAATCGGAAAAGGCATTTAAACGGGCTTTAAAAATAGTTGATGAGGCGATGAATACTGCCGAAATGAACCGGGCTAAAAAACGTGCATTTGCCGAATTTGATAAGGTTGAACTTGATGAAAATAAGGAAGTTTTGCATGTGGATATTACCGGTGAAATATACCTTGTATGCGATAGATTTTCTAATCAGGATATAGTAAAAGAACTTGGGAAAATGGGCGTTGAGACAAGAAAAAGTCTTACGGTAAGCGGATTTTTGAAAGATGCAATTATTCCGAAAATATTTAGAAAAGGTGAGACGCATTTGCAGCGTGCAAATCGTTTAGCAAAGCCTTATTTGATGAGAGATATAGGCGGAGATGCGCTTGAGTGTGTGTCAGACGTAGCATATGCAGAAGAACGCGGTATTGACGGAATTATTCATATCAGTCCTTTTACATGCATGCCTGAGATAATGTCGCAAAACATTTTCCCTGCAATGAGAGAGAATTGTGATGTACCTATTCTTCCGTTAATTATGGATGAACAGACCGGTAAGGCCGGTTATTTGACAAGGTTGGAGGCTTTTGTTGATCTTATGCGCCGCCGTAAGAGAAAAATGAAAATGATGAAAAAACAAAAACCGGAAAAAGCTATTAAGTAATTTGTAGGGTTAATTTTTTAAGAATAGAGGTAAGAATATAGTTATGTTTAAGCTTTTTAAAGAGACATTTCGAACAACAAATGAAGGTATAATTTTAGCAACCCCGCTTGTGCTTTTCATGTGGCTGCTAACGTTATATATAGCATATTCTAAAGAAGTGGTTGATACCATTCCCGAAATAATATTGTCGGCAGTGACTATGTTATTTATGGCAAGTGCATTTTGTGCCGGCTGGTTTTATATGGTTAAAAAAAGTGTTGATTTTTCTAAAAAGAATTTTATTATGGATTCAGATAAGGCCAGTGAGTCGCTAAAGCTTATGCAGGCTCTGCCGGTCGGTGTAGGAAAATATTTTTTAACTTACGTTATGGTATGTTTAATTTTCCTTTTTATTGCACTTTCTGTTACCTCAATACTTTATTCTTTGAGCATTCCGTTTATAAAAAATATTAACTTTACGCTTTCTCAGATGGGGACGGTTATAAATTCTCCTCAGGAAATGAAGCAATTTCTTGATTCTTTGCCTCCTGAGCAGTTATATGAGTTATTAAAATTAAATATTTTTTTAATGGTAATCCCGTCGATATTCTCATTCCTGTTGATGTTGTGGATGCCGGAAGTAATTTATACTGAACGTAATCCCTTTATTACACTTTTCACTTCAATAAAAAAGGTATTTGTTAAATTTGGGAAATCAATAGTTCTGTTCATATATATATATATAATTAATATGACAATATCTTTTTTAAGCACATTTGCGTTTCTAAATCCGATTGCATATATGTTAATGATGATTATATACTTCTATTTTATTGTATACGTAGTTGTGTTAATATTTTCATACTATGACAAAGAATTTAATAACCCGAATGAAGAACAAACCCAAAGTGATAGCGATAGTCGGAGCGACAGCTAGCGGTAAGACTAAATATTCCATAGAGCTGGCAAGGTCAATAAACGGAGAGATAATTTCCGCTGATTCAAGACTGATATATAAGGGGTTTGACATTGCATGTGCAAAACCGTCTATAGAGGAGCGGGAAGGAATACCTCACTATATGATTGATATTGTCGAGCCGGAGTTTGACTATAGTGCAGGGCTTTATGCGGAGGAGGCTGAAAAATTCATTTATGATATAGCATCCCGCGGGAAAATTCCTATTATTGTCGGTGGTACAGGATTATATTTCAGACTGCTGCTGGAAAATTATGATCCTCCTAAAGTTGCGCCGGATTATAAATTGAGAGAAGAACTCCGGCAGTTATCAGGGGAAGAATTATATTCAATACTTTCATCTTATGACCCGGAAGGGGCCGGGACAATTGATCCTAACGACCGGAAAAAACTCATACGTGCAATAGAAATTGTAAAACTAAGCGGACGTAAATTGTCAGAAGTTCGCGGTGTGCGTAAGGAAAATAAATTTGATGTTGAGTGGATCGGTTGTAATTATCCGCGGGATGTATTATATGAACGTATAAATAAACGAGTGGATAAAATGCTTGAGGAAGGAATTATTGAGGAGACAAAACATCTTTTAGAAATTCATGGACGGGTTCCAAATTTAATATATACAATTGGTTATCAGGAAATAATTTCGTATCTTGACGGACTTAAATCTCTTGAAGAGGCTGTTGAAACGTTAAAACAGAATACACGCAGATACGCAAAACGCCAGCTTACCTGGTTTCGTAAAAATCCCGAAATAAAATGGAACTGTTATCCGGAGGTCTTAAAAAAGTAAGCTGTATTATAAATCAGACATGCAAAAAATCAGTAGAACTTTGTTGACATATATTCTTAGATGGTATAATAAAATTAGATAATTGATGAGGGGTGTGTTATGAATAAACTTTTGCTTAAAAAAGTCGGGCTAGTTATTTTATCGGTTTTGCTTGTTATATACGCAATTTTTATAATTCTTCCGTTTTGTATTAATCCTTTTGTAGAAAGGTATTCAGATAAGATTTCAGATCTTGCCGAGAAGACTTGCGGCTTAAAGATAAAGATTGAACAGTTAAAGCTGGTTACAACTCTAAAACTTACCGCAGGAGTTAAGGTTAGGCGCATAAGCATAAAACTTCCTACCGGGGATGATATACTTGTTGCAAATAATGCTCAGGCAAAACTCTCTATTTTACCTCTTTTGATAGGACGGATAGAAGCTGATGCAGTCAGTGCTGATACTCTTGATGCTAATCTGAATGTTAAACCTGATGGAAATTTACAGATTATCGATTATCTGCCGGCGGCTGATCCGGAGGATGAGACAAAGGAACAGATGACGTCTTTGCCTATGGGATTTAAGCTTTCAAACAGAATGCCAAATATTCTTATTAAAGAATACTTGTTTTCAATGATTGACATGAGAGATAGCAAAAGATATTCAATTCAAGGTAGTGATTTAAAAGTTTCTGATTTTGTTTTGAATAAAAATGTTAAATTTTCAACTTATGGTGTTGTCCGTTTAGACGAAGTCGAGCAGTTTAAATATAATCTTAAAATTACAAATAAAATTATGCCGGATATAGATATTAACGATTTGTTTTTTGGCGGAGGGAACAGCCCGGCACCTGATGAGAATAATGAGTCAGCAGAACCAATTACTTTTAACATTATTGATATATTTAAAGGAATAAAGAAAAATGGTTTGACCGCAAATGCCAATATGGATATTAAAACTTCCGGAAAATTTGACGATATTCATGTAAAGGGGCTTTTTGATATTAAAAATTTAACTATGCTTGTAAATGGTAAACAGCTTCCGGAAGGCCGGGTTAAATTTGATTTTCAGGGTAAAAAAACTCTCTCTCAAATAGTTTTGTATACAGCGGAAGATGAACATACAACAATTATTGGCGAAATTAACCATGGAAAATCTCCTAAAATAGATCTTTCCGTGAACTCTAAAGCCAAAATAAATAATATTTTTGCAGTAATAAAGAGTATTGCCTCTTCTTTTAATTACAATGATCTGGAAACATTAACGGCAAGCGGTGCTATTGACGCTGATTTTAATCTAAAATCGAACATGAAAAAAGTTGAGTCTGATGGTTATTTCAGGATTCCTTCTGCTAGTGTAAGGTATTCTCTTTATAATATTTTGATAGATTCAATAAATGCAGACGTTGATTTTTCCGGAAATAGTATAAATCTTAAAAATTTAGGTTTTACTATATTAAATCAGCCTCTTAAGGCATATGGAACAATTAGTAATGAGGCTGTTGCTGATTTACATTTAACTGCTGATAAACTTTTATTAAAAGGTTTGCTTGCGGCAGCGGGTCAGGTTGGGCTTTTAAAAGATAACGATATTAAATCAGGTACAATTTCTATGGATGCGGTTATAAAAGGCCGTTTAAACAAAATTGAGCCGGTTGTGGATATTTCTGTTGATAAGGTGAATATTTTAAATAAACCTTCTTCAACTTCTCTTAGTCTGGCGCAGGGCAAAGTTAATATCTCTTCAGACACAAAAACTTACAAAGGTCAGATTGAATCCAGCGATTTAAAGATAGATAACCCATCTGCAAAATTCTCGCTTCCTAAGGCGAAAATTACTTTGGATACACAAAATATAAATATTGCAGATACTTATCTTATGATAGACAATTCAAAAATTGATATATCCGGTAAAATTGCGGATTATACAACTAAAAATCTTGCTATAAATCTAAAAGCCAAGGGAGATGTCTTTGCTAATGATTTAAAGAATATGCTGCCCAAAGAATATCACTCAATGCTGACGGCAAAGGGAGCAATTCCTCTTCTTGTATCAATTACGGGTAATGACAAAAAGCAGACAATAAATTTTCAGGCATTGGCAACTCCGTCAGGATATCTGCATGTGACAGATTTGAGTGCTGTTTCCGGAAAAAGTACTCTTATTAATTCGAAAGTCTTACTAAATGGTAATTTTTTGAAATTTGAAGAGACAGGACTTTATGTGTCATCCGGTACTTCTTTATCTGACCTGCCGGATTCGAATTTTTCGGGAGTGACACCATCTCTAACGATTTCCGGAGAAGTAGCAGATTTTTCAAATCCGCAGCTTAAAAATTTTAATATAGCAACTAACGGAATTCAGACTATATCTGTGCCGTCTTTTAAAAATTCAAGTGCCTCTGTAAAGGCTGATGTTACATTAAACGGATATCTTTTTAACCCGGATTTTAAGGGTAACATTTATTCTGACAGTATTTCTCTGCCGTCTATAAAAACAACGTTAAAAAATGTTTCACTTAGCCTTGGAAAATCTATAGATCTTGATTTGCCGTTAATCACGGTTGATAATTCAGATATGAAAGCAAAAGCTGTTATCAGCAAGAATTTCTCAAACGGTGTTATCATAAATAATGTTGACTTTAACGGAAATTTAATTGACGCAGATACTTTAGCCGCAGCGTTTGCGGGTTTGTCTTCCGGCTCAGGAACTACTACTTCATCCGGTTCTTCTGCCTCTACATCAGGCAGCTCTGATTTGGGTATTGTCATCAGGGAAGGAAAAGGTTCTGTTGTAAAGTTTAAATCCGGGAATATTACGGCAACGAACCTTACATCGGATTTTAACTTAAAAAATAACGTATTTTCATTGAAAAATCTTAAGGGAGACTCTTTTGGCGGGAAAATAGACGGAAGTGTTTCGTGCAACATAATAAGCGGAAAAACTTCTGTTGATATGACAGGTACTGGCATGAATGCAGTTAACGCTATTTCCGCCGCGGCAGGTATCCCGAATGCGCTTTCAGGAGTATTGGACTTTACAGCAAAACTTACATTAAATGCCTTTGCTACTCCTTTTAATTCTTTGCTTAACTCTATTAACGGCAATGTGACGTTTAATGTAAAAGATGGGCATTATGCAAACATAGGTACTCTTGACAGTCTTATCCTTGCCCAAAATATAGCGGCTAATGCTCTGTTAAAAGCTGTTATTGCACCGGTTCGTAATATGCCGGTTGTACAAAATGCGTCTAATTTTGATACACTTAACGGCTCTATTACTCTTGCTAAGGGAATTGCAACACTTAATCCGGTAAAGTCTGCGGGGCCTTCTCTGGCCTATTATGTTACAGGTAAGTATAATTTGATAAACGGTTATACAGATGTTGTGATTCTTGGCCGTATGGGAGCTGATGTTGTTGCTGTTTTAGGGCCGTTGGGAGAACTTTCTGCCTCTAAACTCACATCTTATATTCCAAAATTCGGAACACAAACTGCTTCTATTTTAAATGCTTTAACCTCTAATCCGGCTTCTGAAAAAACATCAGAAATACCGGCTCTTTCAAATGGAAGTCAAAATTATAAAGACTTTAAGGTTATATTTACCGGAAATGTTACAAGCGCATCTTCAATAAAAAGCTTTAAATGGCTTTCTGTTTGCGATACATCTTCTATTGAAGGCGGATCTTTGAAAGAACAGTTGAAAACAAGTACGGAAGCACTGAAAAATGCCGGACAAAATAATATCGAAGATGTTAAAAATACTGTTGAGGATATTAAAAATGCTGCCAAAGATACTGCTGATAACATTAAACAGCAAATTGAAAATACCAAAGACAGTATTCGGGATTTGAAAAACTTAAAAAATTTGTTCAAAAAATCTGATACTACAACTCCGGCTGTGTCTGAATAGTTGCATTAATATATTTGATATGAACCCAAGTTTACATATTTGTAAACTTGGGTTTGCTTTTTTGAGGTGATTGTGAAGAGTTGAAAAAACGCGTAACAGCGTGAATTTTAGGCTGTATAGATAGGTTGCTGTTGCGGCCAACTGTAACGAAATATTAAGAGGAGGGCGAAAAAGATTAAAGAAAAGCGGAGTAGGGACCGATAGAAATAATAAGGAAAAACAAGAAAGGGACAAAGTCATGG
>CALUYU010000060.1 GCA_944325075.1 Candidatus Gastranaerophilales bacterium | reverse complement strand
TAAAGTAGGTTGGGCTTTCAGCCCAACATTAAAATATTGTTGGGGTAGAAACCCCAACCTACAAAAAGCTATTTCTTCTGCATCTCGGACAGCGCAGCGTCATGTAAGAGGGGACTTAGTCCCCGCGTTTACACTTGCAGAAGTTCTAATAACTCTTGGCATAATTGGAGTTGTTGCAGCAATGACTTTGCCGACATTGATACAACATTACAAACGCCAGGAAGCCTCTGCAAGGTTGAAGAAGTTTTACAGCATGATGTCTCAGGCAATAAAACTTTCAGAGGTTCAAAATGGAGATATTGAATATTGGGAGCGCAATGATAATATTAATAATGACGATGCGGAAACTGCCGGGGTTCAAAATTATGACGAAATGGTTCGGTATTGGAATAAATACTATGCTCCTTACATAAAGACTTTAAAGATTGATCGATCTCCATTTATTAATGATACTGGTATTCAAGGTTTGGCCCGCATTTATTTTGCGGATGGATCTGCAATGGACATTTGGAACGGCGGCTGTATGTCTGTGCATTATGACATAAATGGTGATAATAGGCCTAACACTAGCGGGATTGATATTTTCGGTTTTAATATTTGTGAACAAGTTTCTGAACGAGCCCTATATTTGCCTAATACAAAAAATGCATTTGGCCCGTTTGGAGGGGCAGATGCGGTCACAAGGAGTAAGGCATTAGAATTATGCGCTAATTCTGGAAGAAGTTGTTCAGCTTTGTTGATGCTATATGATAACTTTGAATTTAAGGACGATTATCCATATAAACTTTAATTAAATTATTATTTGTTAATATTTAAATTTAATTACCTGCTGGATTTCATTATGAAATCCAGCATTTTTACGGAGCAATAAATCTATAGATCTCATGGATTAATGAATTTCCGGCTATAGAAGGCTAGCAATTCTTAATAATTTTTAATACGAATTTGCACACCGTAAGTTTTCGCCGTATAATTGTTTTTGTCAGCGATCAGAAAGGGGAAATTATGACAATTGCAATATATCCGGGGAGTTTTGACCCTATAACAAAAGGTCATTTGGATATTTTAAAAACCGGGGCAGAAGTTTTTGATAAGGTAATTATTGCAGTCGCACATAATTCTGAAAAAAAAGGTTTTTTACCAACTGATGTTCGTGTACAGCTTATAAAGGAAAGTGTTACGCATCTTGAAAATGTTGAGGTTGATAGTTTTGAAGGTTTGACAATAGAGTATGCTAAGAAAAGAGGCGCCAAGGTTTTAATCCGCGGCTTAAGAGCTGTTTCCGATTTTGAATATGAATTGCAGCTTTCGCAGGCCAACAGCGCTTTATCGGAAGATATTAAGACCGTATTTCTTACAACAAAACCAAAATATAACTTTATTTCTTCAAGCACAATTAAAGAAATATATCTTAACAACGGAGATATTTCAAAATTTGTTCCTGCCCCGGTTTACGATTATCTCTTGAAACGTAAAGTATGTTAAGGACATAGCATAATATTTTAGCAAATAATTTGACAATTATTTTGTGCTTATGTAGAATTATATTATGTAGAAAGGGAATATGTGTGACTGACATGCAACAAAACGGAGTATTTGACTTATTAAAGTTATTGGAACTGGCAATAGAGGAAAGTTTTACAATAATCCCTAATAAATTTGTTGTTGTAAAACCAGATGAAATTTTAACATTAATTGATAGAATATATGCGTCTTTACCGGTAGAAGTTCAAGAAGCCCGGGCTTTTTTACGCCGCCGGGAGGAACTCCAAATGGAAGCTCAGCAAAAAGCTGAAAAAATTATTGCAGACGCCCAAATGGAAGCTGATAGAAAGCTTAGTGAAGCAGACTTTATAAAAGCAGTTGAACGTGAAGGTATAAGAATAAGAAATCAGGTTCAGGAAGAATGTGAAGAATTGAAAAGGAAAGCGTTGGAAGAAGCTGATAATATCCGCTCTCAAGCAGCTGATGATGCGGTTAAGACTAAAGAAGGCGCTGAATTATATGCAGAACAGGTTTTAACTAATCTTGAAACAGACTTGAACAAACTCCAGCAGATAGTTAAAAACGGCCAGATATATATGGAACAACTCCGTTCCGGCTCTGGATCCGGTTCTTCATACTATGCAAAACCGGCTCCTATCAAAACTCCTGATTATGTTATAAAATAAAAAATATTTTTTAAAGGTTTGTAAAATACAAGACGTGCTAATTGTTCGTCTTGTATTTTAGTATTTTAATTTAGAAGTTACATCCTTTGCGACTTTGACTTCTTTGATGATTGAATATTCCTGAATAGGTTCCGTTTTGTATATTTCAAGCTTTTTATCGGGTTTGTTTTTAACATTTGTGTTAAATTCATAATTTGAAAAATTTATAAAGAAATTAATTAGAGTTTTACAGTTTTTTACGTGCTCATAATTCTCTTCCGGAGTATAATATGCAGTGAAGGTGGAGTAAAGACTTTCAATGTTATTTTCTTCCCTCAGCCCGTGGTCGCCGGTAATTATAATAACCGGTTTTTTCTCATAATTCTCTTTGAGAAATTTAATATATTCGTAAGTTTTTTTATTAACATACTTAAGATATTTTAAGTATGATTTGTCCATATCGTTACTCTCGGAATAAGGTATCGGGGTTTCGTTTTCATCATATAAGTAAGGGAAATGCGGGGCCATAACATGTATAAATACAAAATTGTTGCCAGGTAAAATATCTTCATAAAACATTGAAATCCTTCTTTGGGGCAGATATTTTATAATAACACCTTTAAAAAAGTTGTTTTTCAGAAACATGCTGAAAATACTATAGTAGTTTTGACTGCTATCCTCAGAGGTGATATCGATATATTTTGACTTAATATTAAATAATGATGATTTTTTGAATATAGTATTGTATCCGTGAGTTTTTGCAATTTTGAAAAGAAGCGAGTTGCCTATGGCCTGAGAGCTGCTTTTGAAATTTGTATTTTCTAAAAATTCAAGATTTAATATAGCAGGAAGGGTTGCGTATGTGTAGTTATAATTACTATACATGTGATTGAACACAAAAAAGCCTTCATCTTTAAGTTTATTAATAAATTCGCTGTTGTCATCACCCCATTTTTGCTTAATGATATTTTGACCGCTGTATGAATCAAGAATTATAATATATATACTTCTGTCGCGATCTTTTGTATTGTTCACAATTGTCTGTTCATGCAAATCTTTATATACTGAAATTTTCCCGGCAATAATTTTGGAAGTATTAAATATTAATAACACTAATTCACAGAGTAAAATTACAGTGGTGATTGTAATAATTAAATTTTTATTTTTTTTGAAATCAGTTTTGCTTGCCAGCATAATAGCAAAACTTGACAGCACAAATAATATCTCAGGTGCATAAAGAAAGTTAAGGCACAAAAAGGTTAGAATTATGCCTGAAATTAGCGATTTGTTTTTGTTGTTTGTTAGAATATAGAGTAGTTTGTAATTTAGAAAAAAGTATGCATATACGCAAAAAATTATAAGCATTCCGAGCCATAACGGAATTTCCTGAAGATTTGTGATATAAAAGTGCAGCGGCTGATATATCGCAAGTGTACTTATTAAAATAAATTCCTTTTCGCTAAAATTTTCTTCAGAAGAACTTTTTTTAAGATTATAAAGAGTCAGCAGGATTATTATTAATACAAGTATAGATTTCAATATTACAAAATAAAAATAATATTTTTGTATTTTTATATCTATTTTATCTAAATATACAAGTTCTTTTTTATTTTTAAAATCGTTTTCTGAAAACGGGATTTCAAATTTTTCGTTTCCGGCTTTAAAGAACTCTTTGATATTCGGAGTTGTTTTAATATTTTTATTTTGAAGATGTTCTATTATCTGGTTTGAATTTACCGTTGCATTTTCATTAAACAGGGGCGTTGTCTGCAAATAGCTTGTCAGCAAAAATAACAATATTAATATACTATATAAATGTCTCAAGAGTGTTTCCTCATAAGGTACATAATGCGGTTTGTATTTTTGATTACTGTTTTATTTTTTATCTCGTATACTTTTGAAAACTCCTGCTCGAAATTTTCAATGCTGTAATCGTCAAAAATATCTTTTCTGTTCAAAAGCATTTTTTTGATTTGCGAATCGTTTTTGTTTACAAATTCGATAATCAAATAAGGAGCTATTTTAGAAAAATAATTGCACATTTTATAAAAAGGTATATTATAAGTAATTCTTAAATGATGTATAAGTGCAAGAGCCATTACTAAATCAACGTTTTCGGCTCTTTGGACAAGGGTAAGCCTCTCACAATTGTCCCATCCAACAGCGGGAGAAGGATTTGTTAAATCAAAAACCAACGGCAGAATATTATTTTCTTCCTTTGCCCGGAGATAATTTTCTTCTATAGCAAGCGGGTCTATGTCAAGGGAAACTATCTCGCCGGCGCAATTTTTAAAAAGTCTTGAGAACTCTCCGGTATTTGCACCAAAATCCCATACTTTTGCAGGATTAACCAGGTTTTTATACTCTAAAATAATTTTCTTTTTATGCTCAAAACTCTCTTCTTTGTAATTTGTGAAATTGTAATAATTGACCCATTCGGTTCTGTAATCTCTAAGTTTCAGTTTTTTTATGAGGCTTATTAAATCGTTTATAATCGCAATTTGAGAATATTTTTCAACCTTGATAGAAAATTTCTTTTTATGGTTGCTGCCTATAACATTTTGCATTTTGGCGTGCAAATGTATATGCATAAGAACTTTCAGATTAAAAAATGTCGAAAACGGAAGAAGTTTTGATACAAGGTCAAGCGGAATTCCATTTATATTTGTGGTGAGTAAAGAATTAAGTCTTATGTCTTTCAAAGACATAAGCAGCAGCGGTGCAAGAAAATTTTCTCAGGAAAAACTTGCTGAAATTGCAAATTTAAATCGGAATTTTATTGGCATGATTGAGCGCGGCGAGACTAATGTTACTGTGAAAAATCTCGAAAGTATTGCAAACGCTCTCCAAATGAATATAAAAGATTTGTTTGATTTCAGGATCTAAATCTGTAATTATTTTTAATTTTTTGCAGTGTGCATATAATTTAAAACCGGCTTGCAAAATTGCCGAAATTTATTAAGCTTATAGTTTTTTAACAATTATTTGCATTTTAATTTTTTTTGATTTATTATAGAACCATAAGCCGATTTTGATAGAATGTGTCAGTACACATTCTATTTTAAAAAGCAAAACCTTTCAAAGGTTCTGTAAAGGCCAAAACTGGTATTAGACAATGCATACACCCGCTATGTATAACAATTAAACAAAAAGGAAAACTAAAATGGGTATCAAAGGTAAAAACGACAGAATGGTAGTTCTAGCTTGTGAAGATTGCAAGGAAAGAAATTATACTACCGTAAAAAATAAAAAAAATACTAAAGATAGACTTGAATTGAGCAAATATTGCCCTACTTGTAAAAAACATACTAACCACAAAGAAACTAAGTAATGTTTTTACTCTAATGTTGGCAGGCATGCAGAGAGAGTTTGGTTAAAGTAAAAAATATCTCTGCTTGTAAATTTAATCAATAAGATCTGCTGAAATTAATGCTCACTGCCGGCTTGCCGGATGGGACTCCGGATACTCTAAAACATAGGCTGTCAGGAAATTGAAAATTAAATACCAAACATTATCCCGGGAAAATTCCCCGGATAAGCGTCCTTAGTTCAGTTGGTAGAACGTCGGTCTCCAAAACCGGATGTCGAGGGTTCGAGTCCTTCAGGGCGCGATTTATAAAAACTTAAAGGATACAATATGGATAATACGTTTAACGCATTTGTAGAATCAATAAAAAAATATTTCCGCGGTGTGCGCGTTGAGTGGGGCAAAATCAGCTGGCCCGAAAGACGCCAGGTTATCATGGAAACTTTTTTTGTAATAGTAATAGTTTTTGTTTTTACTCTTGCGGTGTATTTGATGGACATTATCTTTAAAGCTTTGCTTGGCTTTATAAAATAATAACCGGATTAAAATATTAAAAGAATAAAGGTGGCTTATGACTAAAAAAGAAAAATCTATGGCAGAAGAATTGAACGAAGATAAATTGGCTGAACAACAAGCAGCTGAAGCTGAGGTTCAAGCTCAAGAAGAAGCTAAAAAAGCTAAAAATAACCAGAAACGCTGGTATATTGTCCATACTTATTCAGGTCACGAAAATAAGGTTAAGGTAAACCTTGAAAAACGTATTGAATATATGAATATGGGTGAAAAAATCTTCCGTATTGAAGTTCCTCAAAAAACAGTTACCCAGATTAAAGGCGGCAAAAAGCAAGAACGTGAAGAGAAAATTTTCCCTGGATACGTACTTGTAGAAATGATAATGGACGAAGACAGCTGGTATGTTGTAAGACACACCGCAGGTGTTACAAAATTTGTAGGCTCTGCAAAACGACCTATTCCGGCTAAAGAAAGCGAAATTAAAAAGATTATTCACAGATCATCATCTCAATCCCAAAAAGTTGAACTTGATGTTAAAGCCGGTGATAAAGTCCGTATTGTTTCCGGGCCGTTTGCAGACTTCATTGCAGATATTATTGAAGTTTATCCGGATAAGTCTAAGTTACGTGCAAATGTTTCTATATTTGGGCGTGAAACTCCGGTTGAACTGGAATACAAACAAATTAACAAACTTTAATTAATTAGTACATAAACGTGGAAGGATTTTCACTGTGTCGGTGAAAACCGTTACTACCACAAAAGGAGAAAAAAATGGCAAAAAAAGTAGTAGGAAAAATTAAGCTTCAAATTGAAGCCGGAAAAGCAAATCCGTCACCTCCGGTTGGTCCTGCATTGGGTCAGCACGGTGTTAACATCATGGATTTTTGTAAACAATTTAACGCAAAAACAGAATCCCAGGCAGGTTACATAATTCCTGTTATTATTGATGTTTATGAAGACAGAAGTTTTTCATTTGTTATCAAATCTCCACCGGCACCGGTGTTGATTAAAAAAGCGTTGAATCTTTCTAAAGGTTCTGCTGTTCCGAATAAAGATAAAGTTGCTGAAATTACCAGAGCTCAGTTAGAAGAAATCGCTAAAATCAAAATGAATGATTTAAATGCTACTTCTATGGACGCTGCAGTTAAGATGATTGCAGGTTCTTGCAGAGCAATGGGCGTTACAGTAAAAGACTAATGTGAGACTTAAGTTGAACTTATCCCGGTGTATGCCGGATTAAATGACCAATTTAGTTTTGCAGCTCGCTCAGGTCATAACTGTTTACCTGAAGAGCATTAATGTTACAACAAAATTACTTTAAGTATGGAAGGACGTCAGTCCGCTAACACCACGAAAGGAAAGAGCCTTCATCATAATACTTAAAAAGTAAACATGAATTTACAAAGAAGGATGAAAAAAATGGCAAAATTAACAAAAAAACAAAAGAAAATGCAAGAAATGCTTGCTGATTTTACTCAACCGGCAACAGCAGTTGATTGTATTAAAAAATTAAAAGAAATATCAAAAGAACTCTCAAAGTTCAATGAAACAGTTGAGTGTCACATGAGATTAGGTATTGACGTAAGACAAGCAGACCAGCAAATTCGTTCAACAGTTGTATTACCTGCCGGATTAGGTAAGACTGTAAGGGTTTGTGTAATTGCTAAAGGGGCTAAAGCTACTGAAGCAAAAGAAGCCGGAGCTGATTACGCAGGGGCTGAAGAAATTATTGATAAGATTTCTGACGGCTGGTTTGAATTTGATACCTTAATTGCTACACCTGATTGTATGGGTATGTTGGGTAAATTAGGTCGTGTACTCGGGCCTAAAGGTTTAATGCCTAACCCTAAAACAGGAACTGTTACAATGGATGTTGCAAAGGCTGTAAAAGATGCAAAAGCTGGTAAAGTTGAATTTCGTGCAGATAAGCAAGGTATGATTCACTGCCCGATTGGTAAAGCTGAATTTAGTGAAGAAGATTTAGTTAAAAACTATGCAACTTTGGCTGATGCTATTTTAAGAGCAAAACCGGCATCTGCTAAAGGTACTTTTGTTAAATCTGTTTACCTTGCAACAACTATGGGACCTGGTTTAAAATTAGATCCTAAAGTATTTGCAGCAGAAGTAAAAGAATTAATCGCCGGTTAATTCTATACAAAAATAGGAAAAAGGCCTCTTGATAATTCAAGGGGCTTTTTTGTGCTTGAGTATAGAGAAGTAATGTTTTTCTATTTAGGGTTTGAGAAAACTGAAATACGCAAGCATTTCCACGTTAAGTCTCACTATGGCGCTCATTCCATTTGCGCACGTTCGCCAATATTTAAAGTAGGTTGGGGTTTCTACCCCAACTTACTTTTTCTTTAGCGCAAAGCGGATTTTCGGTAGGGTGAACAAAGTGAACCCGTAAGGTGTCAGGAAACGTCCAGTTTTCTGACACCCCGAATAATCCAAGAGAGAAAAAGTAAGCAAAAAGAAAGCACTATGAGCCGTGTGATTTAAAATTCAAAATCAAGACTTGAAAATCTACTTTTTTCTTTGGTCAAAAGAAAAAAGTAGGCAAAAAAGAAAGCATTAAGAGTCGTGGGACGTAAAATTCAAAATCGGGACTTGAAAAATATAAGAAATAGTATATAATAAAAGAAAAAGGAGGTAGATATATGGAAAAGTCAATAATAGCAGGGCATACGGGGGGGGGGGGGTAAGGAACCTCAAGGGAGACAAGGAAAAACACCGAAATTAGTTTTCTTGAAATATTTCTCAAAATTAAAGTTTTCTGTATCAAATAATGTAGGTTGGGGTTTCCACCCCAACAAAAATAAAGAAATTCAAAAATCAAGCAGCTGTCATCCAGAACTCGCAGCTCCTCTTGTTGCCGACGAAAAGGAGGCTTACAAGGGAGGGTGCTCGCAGAGTATTTCAGGATCTAGCCACCGGCAAAAATGTGTGACAATCTGCACTGTATCAGGGAAAGAGGTATTAGATAAAGTAGGTTGGGCTTTCAGCCCAACATTAAAATATTGTTGGGGTAGAAACCACAACTTACAAAAAGCTATTTCTTATGTATCTCAGAAAGCGACGCGTGATGTAAGAGGGGACTTAGTCCCCGCGTTTACTCTTGCAGAAGTTTTTTCACCATACTACCATTCGCCTCGCAGGGTCGCGTTTACTCTCGCGGAAGTCCTTATAACCCTCGGCATAATCGGTGTTGTAGCTGCAATGACATTGCCTACTTTAATTTCAAATTATCAGGCCAAACAGCGTGTTACTCAGCTTAAAAAAGTCTATTCTGTTTTAAACCAGGCTTATTTACGTGTTAAGGAAAAGTACGGCTCTGTTGAATCATGGGGAATGTCCACTACTCTTACCGGAGAAGTAGATGAAGATGGAAATGAAATAAAAGACTATACCAGTGCGTCATTATTTGCAACGAGACTTGCTGAATTTCTTAATAAATCAACTTTTGTAAAGGCGGACGAAAGTATTGGTAATGTTAGGACTCTTGATGGAAGAGAAGCATTTTATCCCTGGATTCCAAAATCCGATCGTTACATAAGGCTTGCTGACGGAACAATTATTGGTGTCGGGTGGATTGAGAACTGCAGCTCTGCAACTGACCTATGTACCTCTGCGTGGGTTGTATTCCCTAAAAAACAGGATATGAAGCTTGGTGTAGATGTTTTTAATTTTGAGTTGATTCCATTAAAGGGTTTTCTCCCTTATGGCTGGGATCAGATGAGCGGCCCTCTGGCAGGTGAATGTTCAGCAAAATCTTCCTCCCTTGCAGCAAGTGATGCCGATCGCGCTTGCACTGCATGGGCTTTATATAATGAAAATATGGATTATCTCAAATGCGATGACTTGAATTGGCAAACAAAGAAAACTTGTAAATAAACTATTTTCTGAGAATGATTTTTAAAAGTTTCCAAATTGTGAAAATCCCCGCAGCCCCTAAAAAATATAGAACTGGTTTCGGGGTATTTTTTTTATTTTCAAAACTTATTTTTTTTCGTTTTGAAGAAATATCACTGTTGAATTGTTTAAATTGTTTTTCCGTTTCATCATTTGAATACAGCTTAATTCTCCCGACGCTGTCCGGCGCCGAAAGTACTCCTATATTTGCAGCGGTATAATTTAAGCCGTAACTATTAGACACACTATTCATATTAATATAAAAACATTTAAAAAAATAAAATTGCCTATAGACATAATATTATTATCATTTATGAATGACATCAGATGTTATTTAAGTTAACATTTTGCCGATGCGCTTAATTTTAATTATAATTTTATTATGAAGAAGTTTGATATATTTAATCAGTTCAGGGATGCTGTAATAATCGTAAATAAAAACAGTGAGATGGTTTACCAAAATTATACCTTTAAACGCTGGTTTAAAGATTTTGTTGATCTGAAAAAATTCTCGCATAATACTAATTTTAATATCTGTCCGCTAAATAGTGAAAACCTTGAAAACTATTCTCCTATCTGGCATGCAATTCATTCAAAGGAGAATTTTTTTGCGTGTGTTTCATATCAGGATAACCAGAATAATTTATATTATTATGATTTAACTGTTTTAAAACGAGGTTTTTATTCAATATTATTTTTCTCTGATGTGAGCGCAAATAACAATCTTGAATTAGAACAGAAAAAGTATGATAGATTATTAAAAAAATATCAGCAGCTTCAAGCTGAAAATGAAGACCTTCTTAATATAAAACAAAAGGCCCAGTCGCAAGCTATAAGAATTGCTCTTATTAATAAAGTATCTAACACAATTAGAGAATCAATAGATATTTCAAAAATTCTTCAGTCCGCGTTGTCTGAACTTTCAATAATGTTTGGTGCATTTAAAGCGTATTATGCCTCAAATGAACATGGGAAATTCCGGGTCGCAGAAATTCAAGGCGATAATAAACTTGCAAAAAATGAGCTGATAACCTTTGATAATCAAACTTTCGATACTATTTGCTCAAACAAAATTTCCGTTGTTCACTGCTTAAAAGAATATCGAGAGGCAAAGCCATTTAAGCAGCCAATTATGCGAATTGTTGTTCCGGTGTTTCATATTCAAAAGCTTGTAGGCATCATAGTTTTGCTTAGTTATCAAAAACGGGAGTTAAGTGAAGAACTTGAAATTTTAGAAGCAATATCCTTTCAGCTTGGCAACGCTATTATTCGTGCAGAGTTATATCAGAGAAATATTCAAACAGTAAAAGAGCTGAAAAATACGCTTAAAGAATTAAAGGAAACCCAACTTCAGTTGATAAATTCAGAGAAGATGGCTTCTTTAGGCCAGCTGATTGCCGGCGTTGCCCATGAAATAAATACTCCGGTTGCCTCAATAAAGTCAAATAACGGTTTGCTTGCTAAGCTTATTCCTGAGGTATCTCCTCCTGAAATCGCTGATATAATGCAGGAAATCAACCAAATTGATAGTGAAGCAATTAGTCGTATTTCTAATATGGTGACATCCCTTAAAAAATTTGTACGCCTTGATGAGGCGGAAGTTCAAGAGGCTGATATTAATAAAGAGCTTGATTTAACGCTGGATTTAATCAGGCATGAGACAAAAAATCGTATAGAAATTGTTAAAAATTACGGACAAATTCCTTTAATAAAATGTTATCCCAATATGCTAAATCAAGTATTTACGAATATTTTGGTTAATGCATGTCAAGCTATTGAAGGAAAAGGTAGAATTATAATAACAACAAATTATCAGGGCGAAACTTTGACTGTGAGCATAAAAGACACCGGAAAAGGAATTTCTGAAGAAAATATTTCAAAAATTTTTACGGCAGGATATACAACGAAAGGTGTAGGAGTAGGAACAGGACTTGGTTTGGCGATTTGTGCAAAAATTATTGAAAAGCATAATGGTAAAATTATTGTAAACAGTGAAGTTGGGCATGGCAGCGAATTTGTTATTACTATCCATAGTAAGTAGTATTTGTAAACTTATGTTACAAAATTAATGTGCTTATTATTGAATTAAACATTATGTTAAAAAAACAATCATTAAATTTCCTCAAATAATACATATTACCCATGTAATAATTTGAAACATGTGTTAGTATAAATATATAAAGTGTTCGTGATACCCTTAATGGATGGTTGCCACCCCAGAAAATACAGGCAGTCAAAACGCGAAACAAATACAGTAAAAGGTAAGAATTATATTATTACAATTAGTTAACAAATAGAAGGTAAAAAGGCAATAATTTTCACAAAAAGTTCTTTATATAAGAGTAGGTGTGAAAGTTATAATAATGTGTCGGAGGAATGTAAATGACAATTAGTGTGAACAGTAAGAAAAAACAAGTTAAAAAAACATTTGAAGAATTACTGACTGATTTGAAAACAAGTAATTCAGAAAAAGTCCGTTATAATGCCGCACGTGTTCTTGGAGAAATGGGTGATTCAAAAGCTGTTGAGCCTTTAATCGATGTATTGAAACACGACAAAAATGGTTCTGTTCGTTTATACGCTGCACGTGCATTGGGAGAACTTGGTGATTCAAAAGCTACTATACACTTGATTGAATCATTAAGAGAAGACCGAAATGTAGATGTTCGTGTCCGCGCTGCACGTGCTTTAGGCCGTTTAGGCGGTGCTATTGTTGTAGAACCGCTTGTTGAAGCGCTAAATGATGAAAATCCTCAAGTTTGTATTACAGCAACAGATGCATTAATTGAAATAGGTGATGTTGCTACAGACGCACTGATTGAGTCATTGGATCATGAAAAGGTTAATGTAAGATGCGATGCTACACGTGCATTGGGTGAAATCGGCAACAAAAAAGCTGTTGATAAAGTTATAAGTATGCTTTATGATGAATGGGTTAACGTAAGAATTTATGCTGTTACTTCATTAGGGAAACTTAATGATACCAAGGCTGTTCCTGCATTAATTGATGTTATGAAAAACAGAAATGAAAATGAACTTGTTAGAGCCGGTGCAGCGGCAGCTTTAGGTGTTCTCCGTGATCAAAGAGCATTGCTTCCTTTGAGAGAATTAATTATGGAAGCAGAAGAACTTGGTGAATTAGAAGATACAGCTTTAAAATCATTTAAGAAAATTATGGCTGCTAACTGGCAATCTATTCCTGGAGCCACAGCTCAAAAGAAACCGGTTGCGTCATTTTAATTTAAAAATATTCATTACCTAAAACAGCCGCTATTAAGCGGCTGTTTTTTCGTATAAAATGTAGATTTTTTTATAAAGAAGTGGCTCGCAGAGAATACTGTCAAAAATGATCGACCATCTGCACACAAAAAACTAATGTTGCGCTGAAACCCAAACTTACTTTTTTCTTTAGCCGAAAGCGGATTTTCGGTAAATAAAGATAAAGTAGGTTGGGGTTTCTACCCCAACTTACTTTTTCTTTAGCGCAAAGAAAAAGTAAGCAAAAAGAAAGCACTATGAGCCGTGTGATTTAAAATTCAAAATCAAGACTTGAAAATCTACTTTTTTCTTTGGTCAAAAGAAAAAAGTAGGCAAAAAAGAAAGCACTATGAGTCGTGTGATTTAAAATCAGGACTTGAAAAATATAAGAAATAGTATATAATAAAAGAAAAAGGAGGTAAACACATGGGAAAGTCAATCATAGCAGGGTATACGGGGGGGGGGGGGTAACGAACCTCAAGGGAGACAAGGTTTTTTGTCAAAAATACCTTTCTCCAAATTTTTCACCAAAACAAAGTTTTCTGTATCAGATGTAAATAAATATTATGTTGGGGTGAAACCCCAACCTACAT
>CALUYU010000059.1 GCA_944325075.1 Candidatus Gastranaerophilales bacterium | reverse complement strand
TTGTCTCCCTTGAGGTTCCTTACCCCCCCCCCCCGTATGCCGTACTATACTTGACTTTCTCATATATCTACCTCCTTTTTCTTTTATTATATACTATTTTTTCAAATTTTCAAGTAGCTGTTTTTAATTTAAGTCTCACGACTAATAGTGCTTTCTTTTTGCTTCCTTTTTCTTTCGGCTAAAGAAAAAGGAAGTTGGGGTAGAAACCCCAACCTACTTTACTTAACAAAATCCGCTTTCTGTTAAAGTGACTGAGGCACTGCATTATGACGCTGCGCTGTCAGGGACGCAGGGGAAATCGTTCATGTTGTTGGGCTGAAAGCCCAACCTACATTATTTACCGAAAATCCGCTTTCTGATAAAGAAAAAAGTAGGTTCTGGATAACAATTGGTTGATTTTTTTTTAAGCAGTTACTGTGTACATATAGAGACTAACATTGCATATCTGATTTCACAAAAAAAAAAGAATACCGAATAAAATTATCCGGTATTCTACATTTACAAAAGAGCAATTATACTTTTAAATAAATTATTTCTTTGTAGGAATTCTCATTCCGTAGAAAGATCTCCATACGAAGAATAAAGCAATAAGCAAGAATATAACACCAGCAATCGGAGCAGCTTCTCTGAAAGCTTCACTGATAGCAATCTCCATTGCCAATAACCCAAATAATGTTGTAAATTTAATAATCGGGTTCATAGCAACAGAAGAAGTATCCTTGAATGGGTCACCAACAGTGTCACCAACAACGGTAGCATCATGCAAAGGAGTACCCTTTTCTTTCATATCAACTTCAACGATTTTCTTAGCGTTATCCCAGCATCCGCCTGCATTTGCCATAAATACAGCCTGGAATAAACCAAATACTGCAATAGCAATCAGGTAGCTTACAAAGAAAGCAACCGGTCTATTAGCAAACTCAGGATTTTCTGAGATTACCGGAGCAGACAGGCAAGCCAGCGCAAGTGCAAACGCAAACAAAGAAATAAAGATATTAATCATACCTCTTTGAGCATATTGCGTACAAATCTTAACAACTTCTTTTGAATTAGCAAGATTTGCAGATTTGCTTGATTCGTCGTCTAATTTAATATTATCTTTGATATACTCAGTGGCTCTATAAGCACCGGTTGTAACAGCCTGCATAGAAGCACCGCTGAACCAGTAAATTACAGCACCGCCAGCCAGTAAACCTAACAATGTATAAGGATTTAACATGTTAAGAACAGCCTCCGGCTGGATGCCCAGTGTATTTTGGATAACCAAAATCAATGAGAAAATCATAGTAGTAGCACCAACAACTGCCGTACCGATTAAAACCGGTTTAGAAGTTGCTTTAAAGGTATTACCGGCACCATCATTTTCTTCAAGGTATTGTTTAGCATTTTCAAAATCAGGTTTAAACCCGTAATCTTTTTCGATCTCATCAGAAACATTCGGAATTTCTTCAATTAAAGACAATTCATAAACGGATTGTGCATTATCAGTAACCGGGCCGTAACTATCAACTGCAATAGTAACAGGTCCCATACCAAGAAAACCAAATGCAACAAGACCAAATGCAAATACTGAAGAATAAATCATCACATCGGCCGGAATATGTATACTTGCAAAGTAAGCAAGTCCCATTAATAAGACAATAACTGCTCCAATCCAGAATGCAGAGAAGTTACCTGCAACAATTCCTGAAAGAATTGTTAAAGAAGCACCGCCTTCTTTTGAAGCCGTAACTACTTCTTCTGTATGTTTAGCTTTTGGAGAAGTAAATATTTTGGTAAATTCAGGAATTAATGCCGCACCTAAAGTACCGCATGAAATAATTGCTGATAATATTAACCAAAGACTTCCACCTAAAGGAGCAAGCAGCCAGTGGCTTACACCAAAAGTCATAACAATTGACAAAATAGATGTTAACCATACCAGGTTTGTCAAAGGTTTTTCAAAGTCGAACTTTTCAGCTGATTTTGCATAAAATTTGTCAACAATATTGTTAATCCAGTATGCAACAACTGAAGTAACGATCATCAAGTATCTCATAACAAAAATCCAGGTTAAAAGCTGAACCTGAAATTCCGGTTTCACACCCAAAAGGATAAATGAAACAAGAGCAACACCGGTTACACCATAAGTTTCAAAACCATCGGCAGTCGGTCCGATAGAATCACCGGCATTATCACCAGTACAATCAGCAATTACACCAGGGTTTCTCGGATCATCTTCTTTGATACCGAATTGAATTTTCATCAGGTCAGAACCGATATCCGCAATCTTTGTGAAAATACCTCCGGCAACACGTAAAGCAGATGCGCCAAGAGATTCACCAATTGCAAACCCGATAAAACATGCTCCTGCAAGATGTCCTGGTACAAACAATAAAATTGTAAGCATTAGAATTAATTCAACTGATACAAGACAAACCCCGATTGACATCCCGGCTTTTAACGGAATATTCAAAATATTAAGCGGGTTGCCCTTCAAAGATGCAAAAGCCGTTCTGGCATTTGCCAAAGTATTCATTCTGATCCCAAACCAAGCAACAGCATAGGAACCAAGAATACCAATAACAGACCAGGCCAAAATAATTAAAACATCGCCTGCCGGCATATGCTGCAAATATCCAAAGTAAAACGCAATACATAAGCCGATTAAAACTTCCAGTAAAAATAAGAATTTACCTTGTTGAATAAGGTAAGTCTTACAAGTTTCAAAAATTGTGTTTCCGACATCAGCCATGGCTGTGTGGACGTCCAATTTTTTAACCTTTAAAAATTCGATAAACCCAAATATCAATCCAATAAAGGAAACGATAATACCAATCACTAACAAATTAAAATAGAAAGGATTGGCTTCTTTGATACTAGGGACCACCAAATCAGCTTCGCTTGCAAGAGCAGGCGAAATACCCAATAGCAATGTAGCCATTAAAGCCATCAGAGCTTTTGGAGCAGTAAACTTTTTAATCATAATGTCTCCCTTCACATAAGTGTCCACTACACGGAAGATATTATATTATAAATTTACAATTTTAACAAGTTCTTTACAAAAATCCTATAAAAATATGACGCATATATTGAAGGAACTATATAAAATGTTATAATAATAGAAAAGGAGGATAAAATATGGTAAGATTTATTATTCTGGTTCTGCTAATCGCAATAGGTGTATGGGGCTGGCAAAACTTTAATCCGGAACAATTTACCAAAGAAAACATAGAAGCCAAAATGAAAAAAGAAAAAACAATTAATGCTGTACAACAAGGGCGGGAACAAAGAAGACTTGAAGCTGAAAAAGTCATGGATCAGTTTTAATTAGTATAAAAATTTTTATCAATTTAGCCGCGTTTATCCGGAATTTCAGTTGGATAAGCGCGGTTTTGTGTTTATATAAATAAAATACTGAGAAATTCATTCATATTTCTTATCTCAAAACATTTCCACGCGTGCGAGTTATTTTATCCTTTCAGACTATTCATACATAAATATATTTCTTAATACATATACAAATCTTCTCTAAACTTGATTGTATAATCAGTCCCGGCCGGTAAGGAAATATGCTGGCCTTTTGACCATAAAGCCGTTATTGGAGAAGCCAAAAGATTTACCGTATATCCAACCGCTCCTACAACCGTCGGAACAGGAGATAAAACTGTTCCTATAGGATTTGATGAACTCCAATCATTTGAAACTTTCCGGGATTTTTTGTAAAATCTTTCGCCTTTATCAATGTTATTAGAAATACCTTTAATATATCCGCGTTTCCCCTTTATATTATTAAAAAAGATCTTTTTGCCGTTTGCTTTTGTAATCTTTGCATCAATATTGTACATGGCTCCGTTATGAATAATTGTATCGGCCTTAAGTTTTAATAATCCTCCATTCCCGGCAAAATTTGGCTGATGAGAATCCTCAATCAAGCCTTTAAAGGTGGTTCCGACCGGGAAAGAAACATAACGTTTAGTCACCGGAGCAGTTGATACAAAAGTCATTCTGGCGCCGGCTGTATTCCAGTCAGAAACTTTAGTTTGCGAGCGAACCTTAAATTTGGTTCCTTTTTTAACTTTTATAGCTGTAAAGTCGTCTCCTGTAACCAAATTAATATTCTTGTTAACCCGTTTTTTCCCTCCGGAAAAATCAGTTTCAATAGAAGTCTTTGGGACAGAGGTCTGTTGTATTATCGTATTTGTTTGAATTGAGGAAGACGGTTTAGGGGTTGTCGTTGATGACGGAGATTCCTTCAAAATACTTGGAAGCCCCGGAAGGACTTCCTGTTCAAGTTTTGACGAGTCATAATTATTCCTTATCTCTTCATCAACTGACCAGTCAAGCTCAAAAGCCCCGGCCGGCAGTATCACTAAATACAATATACCTATAATTAAAAATTTTCTTTTCAAGCACATACCAAGCTCTCAAATAATTTCATCAAACCGGGAAAGCAAAACTATTTTTTTAATAGTTCATTAATTGCCTTTGCTGCTTTTTTACCAGCGCCCATAGCATTAATAGCATTGGATTCTCCCACAGGAGCAACATCTCCGCCTGCATAGATTGTTGGCACAGAAGTAGCTCTGGTTTCATTATCAACTGTAATATATCCTTTAGGATCAGTTATAATTTCCAGCCCCTCAGCCTCGGCAGAACGCTGAATAATAGGATTAGGCCCGGTACCAAGAGCAACTATCACAGTATCAAAATCTATTGTTTCAAACTTGCCGGTTGAAACAGGCCGCCTTCTACCGCTTGAATCAGGTTCACCCAATTCCATTACTTCTAACTCAACAGCTTTAACATATCCGTTTTCTCCCAAAATTTCTTTTGGAGCATACAAAAATTTAAAAATCACGCCTTCTTCTTTTGCATGCCTGATCTCTTCAAGTCTTGCCGGAAGTTCCTTTTCAGTTCTTCTATAAATAATATAAACTTCCTTAAAACCGACACGTACAGCGGTTCTTGCCGCATCCATAGCAACATTTCCACCGCCAAATACAGCAACTTTTTCACCGACTCTTATCGGAGTCGGACTGTCTGCCTGGCCGGCATGCATAAGGTTAACTCTTGTTAAAAATTCATTTGCGGAAAATACTCCGTTTAAATTTTCGCCCGGGACATGAAGCATCTTAGGCAGCCCTGCGCCGGAACATATAAAAATAGCATCAAATCCATCGTCCTTAAGCTGTTTTAGTGTAATAGACTTTCCTACAACAACATTGGTATAAAATTTAACCCCCATAGACTTTAAGTTTTCGATTTCTCGATCAAGTACAGTTCTTGGAAGTCTAAACGGAGGAATACCGTAACGTAAAACACCTCCCAGAGCATGAAGCGCCTCAAATACTACAACTTCATGACCTGCTTTTCTCAAATCAGCAGCAGCAGTAATACCTGCACATCCGGATCCTACAATTGCAACTTTTTTACCGGAAGGAACGATTTTAACATCCTCTGCTTTTGTATTATCTCCTACATATCTTTCAAGCGCCCCAATTGCAACAGGCAAGCCTTTTATACCTAATACACATTTACCCTCGCATTGTCTTTCCTGAGGACAAACCCGTCCGCATACAGAAGGAAGCATACTTGTCTCACGGATAATATCTCCGGCTTTTTGCAGATCTCCTTCCTTTAAAGCATGAATAAACTGTGGAATTTGAATGTTAACAGGGCACCCCTGAACGCAATGAGGATTTTTACAATTCAAACATCTTGAGGCCTCCAGTTTAACCTGCTCTTCTGTTAAATTACTTTCGACCGGATCAAAATTATGCCGTCTTGCAATTTTATCTTGTTCTACAACTCGCTGCCTATCAATAGCCATAACATATCTCCCTTAACTATATCTCTAATAATATATTATTCCAAAAAAGAGTCTTGTGCAAGAAAAAGTTATTTTTTTATATATTGACAAAAAACAAGTCATGGGATAGAATTATTTGCATGGAATTAACTGTTTTAGTAGATAATAATTCGCATTCCGGCAGCTGCCTTATTTCAGAACACGGGCTTTCATTTTTAATTGAAGAAGGGAATGTCAGGCTTTTATTTGATTGCGGATCAAGTGATGCGTTTATCAAGAACGCATATAACATGCAGATTGACTTATCAAAAGTTACGGATATTATTCTGTCGCATGGACATCTTGATCATATAGGCGGTTTCTTAAGACTTCAGGCTTTATATGAAAAGTTTCAGCATGCCGGGATTGAATTTGATGCAAAAAAATTAATTTCCCATCCGGATGTTTTTAAACCTGAAGACGGAAAAATTTATGAAGGAGAAAATTTTAAACTTTCAATGGATGAAATTAATAAGTTTTTTAACTTAATTTTAACCAAAGATGCAAAGTTTATAACACCAAAACTTATATATCTTGGAGAAATTCCTATAAAATATAAAGATACAAAACTGGATTATGCTCCTGATGAAACAGCTCTTGCGTATAAATCAAAAGACGGACTGGTAATTTTTTCCGGCTGTTCCCATAGTGGTGTAAGAAATATTATTGAACACGCAAGATATATTACCGGGGTTCAGAAAATTAACACGCTGATCGGCGGCTTATATCTGATTAACAGAAATGAAGATGAAATAAACTTGCTGGGTAAATATATGAAAGATCAGGGAATTCAAAGAATATTCCCTTGCCATTGTACAGATGTTGAAGCAAAGGCAATTCTGTCACATTATGTGAAAATTGAAGAAGTCAGCACTGGCAGAAAATATACCTGGAATTAAATAAATATCCTAAAAATTATCTTCTTTGTAAATTCATATTTTTTATTTATAATCAAAATATAAAAGTTATAGTGTAAATAAAAAGAGTAGTATGAATAGTTTTTTTGAGAAGTACCATGAGGCATTATTTAATTGTAATAAGCCATACCAATATGTAGGCGGGGAATTTTTATCAGCAAATAAGGATTTTGACAGTGCAAAAGTAAGATTTGCATTCTGCTTTCCTGATAAGTACGAAATAGGTATCAGTAACCTTGGAGTGAGAATTTTATACGGTCTTATAAATAACCGAGAAGAATACATGTGTGACCGGGCGTATGCTCCGGAACCGGATTTTAAACCGGAGACTTTATACGGCCTTGAAAGCAAACGGCCGATAAAAGATTTTGATGCGGTGGGCTTTTCACTTCAGTATGAACTTGCATACCCTACAGTTTTAAAAATGCTTGAAATGGCGCAAATTCCGCATAGAAATGAAATGCGTAAAAATTCTGATCCAATAATTATTGCTGGCGGCCCGTGCGCGTTTAACCCTCTTCCGCTGGCGGATTTTATAGATGTGTTTATGATTGGAGACGGCGAGGACAGCATTATAGAAGTTTGCAAAATTCTGGAAGAAACAAAAGGATTGCCACGGGAAGAAAGAATAAAAAAACTCTGTGAAGGAGAAAATTCAGGACGCTGGTCAAAACTCACCGGAGGAACCGTAACCAAACGGATTGCACAATTAAAATATGAAACAGCACTCAAGGAATATCCAATCCCGTTTTCATCTTCTATTCAGGATCGTGCGGTTGTTGAGATAAGAAGAGGCTGCGGCAGGATGTGTCGATTTTGCCAGCCCGGGCACGTTACACTGCCAATAAGAGAAAGAGAAAGTGAAGAAATTATAAAAATCACAAAAGAACTTGTGCAAAATACTGGATATGGTGAATACTCCCTGTTATCTCTCTCTTCAAACGATTACGCAAATATTAACGAAACAATTAAGGAGTTATCGGTTGATTTCAATAAGAAGAAAGTATCCGTATCACTTCCAAGTCAACGGATAGACGGATTTAATCTTGAACTTGCAAATTTAGTGCAGAGTGTCAGGAAATCAACAATAACTCTTGCCCCTGAAGCCGGTTCACAACGGTTACGAGATGTAATCAAGAAAAATATTACTGAAGATATGATTATAAATGCGGTAACAACACTTTATGAACACGGCTGGTCTAGAGTTAAATTTTATTTTATATGCGGACTTCCGACCGAAACACTTAAGGATATGGACGAGATGGCTGATTTATTCAGAAAAATAAGATATCGCTGCCGTGGAATAAAAAAAGAAAAAGGACTTAACCACGGAATGGATATAACCTGTACTCTTTCCATATTTGTACCAAAACCGTTTACACCTTTTCAGTGGTGCCCGCAAATGGATTTGGAAAAAGTTCGGGAACATATCCACTATCTAAAAGATCAAATAAAAAATATTAAAGGTGTAAAAATTAATTACCACGAACAGTATGTCTCGCAGATTGAGGCCGTACTAACACGCGGAGATACAAGCTTATGCATCTATATTGAAGAACTTTACAAGAAAGGCTGCTACCTTGATGCCTGGGGAGAATACTTTAATAAAGATGTCTGGTATGAAACCGCCAAAGAGTTGAATATTAATCTTGCAGAACTCGCACAAAAAGAATACTCCAGAGAAGAAATACTGCCTTGGGATTTTATAAATACCGGGCTTGATAAAAACTGGTTGACAGATGAATATAATGCGGCTTTTGCCGAAGAAAATTTATCAGATGCAGCAAATGCAAACTCAGACCATATCATCCCCACCTGCCAGACAAAATGTGTAAACTGCGGAGTATGCAAAAATCTTAAAACCCATAAGGTTATGGCAGCACCATACAAATCTCCCCATGAGTTTAAAATTTCTGAAAGGCCGGATCCTGCTGATCCCAAAAATCAAAATACCGCAAATGTGTACAGGTATCGTATAAAACTTACAAAAGAAGGGATTTTAAGGTATTTTTCGCATCTTGACTGGCAAAATACATTCTTAAAGGCCGTATCAAGAACGACACTAAATGTGGCATTTTCGCAGGGATTTAACCCAACAATGAAAATCTCAATGGGAGTTGCGCTGCCGTTATTTACCCAAAGTATATGCGAACTTGTCGATATAGAACTTTATGACGACATTGAGCCGGATAATGTTAAGGAAGAGCTCGAAAAAGTTCTGCCTAAAGAATGCCGTATAATAAGTATTGTTAAAATTGATAAATCAGCGGACTCGATTGATACAACCGTTTTCTGGGCCGAATACAAAGTTGATGTTTTTAATCAGCCCCTTTACGATTTTGAAAATTTGAAGTATAATACGAACAGAGTTTTATCTTCTGAAGAAATTTTTATCGAGAAGAAAAACAAAAAAGGTTTAACAAAAAAAATAAACATAAAACCCACTATAAAATCATATAGATTTGAAGGGAATAGTTTATTCATAGTATTAAAAACCGGTCAGGGAACAGATATTCCTCCGCTCAGGGCGGATGTTTTGATGGGAATAATCGCACCTGAAACTAATTTTGATATAATCAGGATGAAGTTCTTTGACAAAAATTTTAGAGAGTTATAAGTTTAAAATTAAAAAGGATTTGAAATGGCAAACGAAAAAAACAAAAATGTTAAAGAGCAGGGACAGAAAATTGTAATTGCTGAACGTGATAATATTGCGGCTGTTCTTGAAAACGGAAAAGTAACAGACTTTTTTATCCATAGAGGAGAAGTACTTCTTGGAGATGTTTACCTTGCAACGGTTGATAATATTTTACCGAGTATTGATGCAGCATTTGTAAATGTGGGAACAGAGAGAATGGGCTTTTTACATGCTCAGGACGTTATGGGAAAAGGGTCTTTAAAAGATAAACTTTCACCTAAACAAAAACTTGTGGTCCAGGTTGTAAAAGAACCGACCGGTCATAAAGGGCCAAGAGTAACTACAGAAATAAGCCTTCCCGGGAGATTTTTAGTCCTGATGCCTAATGAAACCGGCGTAAGCGTCAGCAAAAAGATTGAAAGCTCAAGAGAACGTGCAAGATTAAAAGCAATCCTTAACCTTATTAAGCCGGTCGGAATCGGAGTTATCATAAGAACAGAAGCCGAGGGCCAATCAGAAGCAGATATTCAGGAAGATTTGGAAATTTTGCTTGAAAAGTGGAACAATATTATCACTTCAGCAGAAACTATGACTCCTCCAAATTTGATTTACCGGGATCAGGATCTGCTTTACAGAGTAATTCGCGAAGCCTGCACTGAAGAGACAAAAGAAATTATCGTAGATACAGCTTTTGCAATGAACAGAGTGCAGAATATACTCCAAAACTGGCACATCAACAAAAATGTCAATGTAACCCTATACAAAGGAACCGAACCGCTGCTTGTCGCAATGGATATTCATAAAGAAATTAAAGCGGCATTAAATGTAAAAGTTAATATGCCTTCAGGCGGATATTTGTTCATCCAGCAGACAGAAGCGCTTACAGTAATTGATGTTAACAGCGGAAAATTTGTAAGCTCGGCAACGCAGGATGAAACAATTCTGAAAACTAATATTGAAGCGGTTCATGAAATCGCACGCCAGTTAAGGTTAAGAAATATTGGCGGTATGATTATCATAGACTTTATTGATATGACCTCAAGAGCAGATAAACTCGCAATGCTTGAGGAACTTGAAATTGCACTTGAACCGGATAAAGCAAAACCGCAAGTCGGACAGCTTTCAGATTTGGGCCTGGTAGAACTTACACGCCATAGACAAGGACAAAGTCTTTCTGAAATCTTTACTAAAAAATGCCCTCACTGCCAGGGAAGCGGATGCTCAATTATTGACTTTAACTTTGCAACCCCTACAGCAGAAGGTGAATACCGCGCGAAAGCTGCTAAATTAAAACTTCCGGTTAATAACTACAAGAAAAATAACAAAAATAATAACCAGTCAAAACAACAGGAAGAAACAACAGTTCAAACAGAACAACAAATCCCAGAGCAGCAGCCTATGCCGTCAATTGAAGTTGAAAATCCTTCAGCAGTTGCTGTTCAGGAAACAGAAAACCGAGAAAAAAATAAACGCCGCGGAAGAAAAAATAAATTCGAAAAACCGCAAGGAGATAAAGTTGAAACTCCGCTTGTTGTAACAGAAGACGTGCAAACCGCACAAACAATACTTAAACCTAATGAAGAAATTCAGCCTCAAATAGCTGAGGATGTTACAATAATTTCAAATTCAGAAGAACCTGAACTTCAGGAAACACCGGCAGCGGAACCTTCAAGTAACACTTCTTCCGCCTCAGAAGCTGAACAAACGGAAGAACAATCTTCTACAGAAGCTGCTCCTGAGCAAAAAACAGAAGAAAAACCTAAACGGACAAGACGTCCAAACAGAGGGACTTCAAAACGAACAAGGACTAAAAAAGTTAAAGAGGAAAATGCTGAAGAATAATAAGTATAATCATCTATTAACAATAGCAGCCCTGCTGATTATATCAGCAGGAGCCGCTTTTTGTTCACCGGCGACGAATCAGAAGGTTCCTACATCACAAGCCCAAACCCAAACTGATATAACCAATAAAACAACAGCTCCGGTTAACGTTCAGGCGCAATCCTCTTTAACAAACGTGCCAATAGAAAAAACAACGGGACTAAAAACGCCTGTACAACCAACAGATAAAACTATTCAAACCGGATTTTCTCAAACCGCGCAGCCAGCTATTCCGACAACAGATCAGGCGCCGGCTGAAAATCTAGGTGGCAGCGTTATTCCGGTTAAATCAATCCTAATTAAGTTTGGAATTGCGATGATTCTGGTGCTTGCATCGCTAGTTGTTATAATATTAGGATTGAATTTTATGAAAAAATTCTTTAAACAGCCGTCACGGATTACGCCCAAAGAATTGTATAATGACACTTTAAAAACGCCAAAGACAATTGAAGAGGCAATAATCTCATTTATAAAAAAGAATAAACTTTAACCACGGGAGAAATAATGAAAAAACTAAAAGCCTCTAGTGCCATAGGAATGCTGCTTGCATTATTAATCATCAGTTTGTTATTCATACTGATGATGCCGACACTAAAAGATATAGGAACCGGCAGCGGAAGTCTTGGAACCGGTTCAATAAATAAACAAAGTGTTGAGTCAAAGGTGAACAAACAGATTGAAGAAATCGAAAATATGCGCAGACAGACAATAGATATTAACAAAAGAATTAATCAGGAATATTAAACAATGAAAGAAATAAATTTAGACGAAATTACGGAACTAATCAAAGATCAAAAGTTTGAGGAAGCAAAACAAATCCTGGACGGATTTGCAACAGAAGATGAAAAACATATTGAAGCATTAAAACTCTTAGGACTTTGCAATATTAACTTAAATAATTACAAAGAAGCGCAAAATAACTTTGAAACAGTTATAAAATATAAACCTGATGATGCAACAAGCTGGTTTTATCTTGCAAGCTGCTATGAAAATCTTGGGGATTCACTTCATGCAATTCCTGCATACCAGGAAGTAATAAAACTGAGAGATAAGGATGTAGAGGCCTACAAGTGTCTTTGTGTCATATACATAAAAAATAAAGAAGAAGAAAAAGCCGCAGAACTGGGTAAAAAAGCTTTAGAATTTGAACAAAATGACTATACATTATATTACATAGTCGGAACTGCATACATGTCGTTAAAGAAATTTGATGAAAGTGTTTACTATCTGGAAAAGGCGCTGGCTCTGCAACCTGAACACGCACAACTGTATAATAATCTTGGAACTTCATATTTGACCATAGGTGATATGGATAAGGCTTACCAAAATTTCATGCGGGCAAGCAAACTTGATCCGGATAATTCAATTACATATTTTAACATTGCTTCAATCCTCCAAATACAAAACAAGCACAAAGAAGCTTGTGAATATTTTAAAAAAGCATATGCAATTGAGCCAAGCGATACTTATCTTACGGCTATGGCTCTTTCTGAAGTTAAAATAAAAGATTGGGAAAATGCAATAAAACATTACAAAACACTTTCAACCCATCATCCGGAAAAACAAACCTACCAATATAATCTTGCATGCTGCTATGAAAATACCGGAGAGTATAAATATGCAATTGCAATTTTGGCAAAACTGGTTGCGCTAAACCCTAAATCTGTTTCTATGTCACAAAAGCTTGCAAATATTTTCTTAAAAACAAACCAACCTCTGCTTGCCAAAGAAATATATGAAAGACTTATGCTCCTTGGTAATGTGGGATATGAAATTTATTACGAGTTTGCGCATATATGTATTATGCTAAAAGACACAGAAAGAGCCGAGAAAATTTTGAAAAAAGTTATTGAGTTAAAGCCTGACTGTGCTAATGCACATAAGGATTTGGGAGTTATATACCTGAGCACAAGACTACTTGATTACGCAAAGGACGAATTTGAAAAAGCTCTAAAAATTGCTCCTGACGATTCATCTATATTAAGCGAATACGCAAATTTTCTGCATGCAACATCAGAATTTGAAAAGGCCGATGAATATTACAGTAAAGCAATAGAAAAAAATCCACAAGCATTTGAAGTATACGCATTTTCCGCTCTAAACAAAATGTTTCTTCAACAGTATGATGAGGCACTGAAGCAAATTGACAAAGCTATCGGAAATACTTTACAAAATGGATTTTTCTTATACATAGCAGGCAAAATCAGATTTTTGATGAAAAATTATGAAGACGCAAAAATGTATTTGGTAAAGTCTTATGAACTTGACCAAAATGTTGAGACAAAAAATCTTCTTGCTATGTGCTATTTTGAACTTGGGAATATAGAACAGGCAAAAAATATTTTCAAAAATATTCTTGAAAAGAATGAATACAATGTAAATGTCCTATTCTGGCTGGCAAAATGCGAAAAAGCAATTGGAAATAAGGATAAAGCACTTGAATACCTGGAAAAAGCAACAGATATTTCTCCGGAATTTGAAGAAGCGCATGAGATGATTCGAGAATTAGCGTAAAAATTCCAACTTTGAACACAAAAATACTATAAATATAGAATAAGCGGATGAGAGGTTTAACTTCCCCATCCGCTTTTAATATCTTATAAATAAAATAATTCTTCACACGCTTACCACGGATAGTTGTCATTAATCTTCCATCCGTCACGGATAAGTTTAGATAAACAATAATAACCTTCACCGTTTTTAGAGCAATCAGTATTCACTTCATCACCGGATAGGTCATAACCATGTGCCATAACGCCCTTCTTAGTCACAATA
>CALUYU010000058.1 GCA_944325075.1 Candidatus Gastranaerophilales bacterium | reverse complement strand
TATTTTTCAAGTTTTGCAAGGGGGAGGATAAAAAATTAAATTTTAATGTTGGGCTGAAAGCCCAACCTACATTAACTGATCGTCTACGTTTTTTGGGGGACAGATCATTCACCCCAACAAAAAAAATAATGAATTTCAAGAATTAACCAACTGTCATCCTGAACTCGTTTCAGGATCTAGCCACCGACAAAAATGTTCGACTATCTGCACACAAAAATCTAATGTTGTGCAAGTATTCCAAACCTACAATAATATTTCGTTGAATACTGAAGAGCGCAACATAATAGTGTCGTGCCTCAGGCACCACTTTTTCTTTTTGAAGGCGTGCAAAAAGAAAAAGTGAACAAGAAACTTTAAATTTGATACTTCATTTAGATTGGAGATTATTCGTAATTTTCTAAAGTAGAATTTATCAGGTTAATCATGTGATCTCTAAGAGACTTAGGAGAAATGACAACACAACTATATCCGTATTTAAATAATCTGTTAGCAAGAACATTAAAATCTTCACCAGAATTAACAATTGTGAGCCATCCGTTTTCATCCAATCCTTTAGTATATTCCCATTCACGCAGATTATATCGTTTTATCAAATCACCTTTTAATTTAAAAATTACAGTAGTGCAAACCAGAGGAGAATCGATCCTTGTCCCCAACTGTTTTATACTCTTTATACAATCCATAGGGATATCAAAAACCTGTCGTGTTAAATTATTATATACAGAAATACACACGCTGTTTTCAAGATACTTAACCTCTTTAGGTACACAGATTAGATTTACATCCTTTCCGCCCGAGTTATATGTAACATCAATATTATTTCCTTCCAGACAATACCTTTCACAATTTTCAATTTGTTTTTCAAATTTGGTAAAATAAAAAGAAAGGTCATAATTTCTAGCACTCGTAACAGCCACTTCAAGCTTTTTTGTTGCACTATCATATCTGCTTTGCAGCTCATTTATTAATTTTTCAATATTAGTTCTGTTTTTACCCTTTGGCAAAATATTTAATGCTGATTTAATTAATGCAACGGCATAAAGTTCTCCCTCCGTAAAATTTATATTGAAAGGCATATTCAACAAATAATACTTATTTTTAACTTTTTTAACCTCAACACCAAATATTTTAAGAGTATTAAGATACTTGTTAAGTGTAACATTAGAGTTTGGAGAAATATTGCCGCTGCTATCAGCAAAGAGTTTTATAACATCAGAAAAATCAGTTACCCCGTCAGATAAGAGAAGTAAAAGTGCAAAAATTTTTAAACACGCATCATTATATTTTTCACTAATACGTTTACTCATCCAAATATCCCTCACGCATTTTTTGCAATGTTTCTATAATCTCAGCCCTGAATTCATCAGGATACAAAACACGACATTGAGGTCCGTATTCCAAAATCTTCCGTTTCATCATAAACAGATTTGAAGTTTCCACTTCTACTATTATTGAGTTTTCATTTATATCGACAATTTTTTCATCTTCTGATAGTTTCGTATTAGGATTAAGCGACATAAGCTCATATCCGATTGTAAACTTTTTAACTTCAACACTATTATCATTATCCTGAGGTTCAGCCTCAAGAACTTTTAAAATCCGCTGAACAAGAAAAAATGATTCCTGATTATAATCAAGACTTGTCCCGTAAATATAGACTTTATTTTGTGTAATAGCAACATTATCTGCAATAATGTGAACTTCTTTTTTACCAGATTTTGGTGAATTGTATAAAAGAGTAAGGCGCATTTTCTGCTTTGAATACTTAATCAAATCTTCCAACAGCTGCAAGTCAATGCCTTTGAAAACAGAAACCTTTTGCACTGTTTCAATGAGTTTCTCGTTCTTAACTTTTTCTGCAAGATTTCGTAAAAATTTTTCTAAAGCCAATACTCCTGTAATATCAACAGTTTTTAAAATAATTCTATATATTTTGGCAATACTCTTTAGCTGCTCGTCAGAAATTTTCAGCTCAAAAGGGTGGGAAATAAGTTTATATTTACCGCCTTCTTCCTTTTTTGTTCTTATAATTTCACATCCCGATCGTTTCAAAGAAGTCAGATAAACTCTTAACGTATCAATAGAAATTTCTTCTTTAATATAGTCATGATTTTTAAAAAATTCACAAATTTCGGAATATGATTTAGGAGATTCCAATAACAAAGAAAAAAGCATTAACGATTTAAAACCCGTAAATGACATTAAGTTATATGTTACAGTATTAGATTTTATAAACTCTTTCATATCCCTGAAAACATCTTACAACAAAATGATCTAAAAATCCACAAACATTTTAAAAGTTACGCTAACAAGCAATTTAACTGATTGGTTTTAAGCAATACCGCATGCTTTTTAGTAACTTACAAACTCCTATGTTTGTCAAGTCAAAAAAGTTTAAATTTTTACGTAATTTAATTAAGATTTCTTCATTAAGATTTAATAACTTGAATTTTTATTTAGAGTATCAGGGGGCATGGTCAATTGTAAAAAATAATTAATTTTTTTTTACTTGTCAACAATTTAACTTAGTTTTACATTAGTAAATGTCAAAGGGAAAATAAATCAATTCCCCAACAGATTAAAATCGGTTACCAGACCGAGGGAGACAATAGGATAGTACAACAACAATTTAAGACGGACAGAAAAAGAGGTGATGGCTAAGGTCCTAAAAAGATCGAACAAAATTATTAAGGTTAGATTAAGGTTTAAATTAAAAAATTAATTAAAATACTAAATTTATTCTAAGGAGATTGAGGTGCATAGTAAAGGGGTTAAGATTAGGGATATATATTCTCCTCATAAGCAGATGGGAATATAAATAAAAGGTCAATTTAGTAATTAATCTTACGGAGATTTGGGGTTTAAAATAGTTGTAAATGGGTGGTAATTTGGAAACAAAAAAAATAATTGGTTTAATGTCAGGAACATCTTGTGATTCAATAGATGCAGGATTATGCGAGGTCACCCCTGATTTAAAATGTAAACTTATCCACGGCATTAATTATTCATACCCGGAAAAGATACGGAAAAAAATTTTCCAGATGTTTAGCGGGAATGCTACAATCAAAGATGTTTGCCAATTAAATTTTGCAATAGGAAAATGTTTTGCCGACGCATGTAATGTTTTAATTGCAGAATTTGGCAAACCTGATTTTATAGCAAGTCATGGGCAGACAATTTACCATGCCCCGCAAGATGAAAAGATTAATGGTATTTCACTAAAGAGCACCCTGCAAATAGGAGAAAGCGCGGTTATTGCAGAAGAAACCGGCTGTATTACAATTTCAAATTTCCGGGAAGCCGATATTGCGGCTGGAGGAGAAGGGGCCCCACTTGTTTGTTTCGCGGATGAAAAATGGTTCAAACCATTAGGTAAAAATCTTGCGATCCAAAATATAGGCGGAATATCCAATGTAACAATGATCTCGTATTCTCACCCAACCTTTGGATTTGATACCGGCCTTGGAAACATAATGATAGATTATTGCACAAATAAATTTTTTGGAAAGAAATATGACAAAGACGGATTAATAGCAAGAGAAGGTAATATTTGTGAAACCTGGCTCGATTGTCTTTTGCAAGACGAATACTATTTTAAAAATCCGCCCAAATCAACCGGAAGAGAATATTTTAATACTAAATATATTGAAAATGCACTAAAATTTGCCCCGCAAGAGCCTAAAGACATAATAGCAACAGTTACTGCACTAACCGCTAAAACAATTGTTCAGGCTTATGAAAGATTTATCCTTCCGCAAATGGACATAGAAGAAGTAATTATAGGCGGAGGAGGAGCTTATAATCCAACTTTAATGAAATTTTTAAGAACTTATCTTCCGGATGAAATTAAATTAAAAACAAATGAAGATTACGGAATTTCAAATAATTTTAAGGAAGTAATGGCCTTTGCCGTTTTAGGTTATTGCTGTTACTATGGAATTCCAAACAACCTGCCGGAATGTACGGGAGCTAAAAAAAGAGTAATTCTTGGAAAAACGGCTAATTGCTTTTAATATTTCAGCAATTATAATATTAATTATTGTAAAAGAAACCGGAATATATGACAAAAATATATTTTGATGGATTTAATAAGAGTAGTACCCCAATAAAAATGAAAGCAATCAAAGGAGAAAAAATGACAAACAGAATTAACAGCGTATCTTTTACAGGTAATATGGCTAGAGCTTACTTGCAGAAAAAAGCTGCACAACAAGCAAAAATTGCAGCTGAAAATACAAAAGAAGCAGCCCGTGCACTTATCAATAACAACAAAAAGGCCGCAAAAACTCACGACTATTTGCCGGAAGGAGTATACTTTGGTCCGGTAAACTTAACTGAAAGAAACGTTGGAGAACTCAATAGAGTTAATTCAGCTGCAATGGCCAGAAAACCGGTTGAACGAGCAGCTACTGAGACTATCGGCAGCAATATTGAAGCTAATTTACATTATTTTGGATAATTCACAATAACGTTTTTATAGCATAAGGAATGAACCTGATCTGATCGGAAGCAAGAACTCCGTATTCGGTCAGGTCATTTTTTGCCAAATCACCGCAAAGGCCATGCAAATATACCCCAAGCATTGCCGCATAAAACGGCTCACATTTTTGTGCTAGCAGGCCGGCGATAATACCTGATAAAACATCTCCGCTGCCAGCTTTAGCAAGAGCACTGTTCCCGGTGTTATTTACATAAATTTCCAATTCTTTTGAGCATACAATAGTATTATGGGATTTCAAAACAGTAACACAGTTATATTTTTTAGAAATTTCCCTGGCATACAACTTCATATCGGACAAAATATCTCTAATATCAACACCCAAAAGTCTTGAAGCCTCCTTTGGATGAGGTGTCAAAATCAGATTATTTAATAATTTATAAGGTGGATTTTCAAGACGTGATAAAATATTTAGTCCATCCGCATCAATTACTACCGGAATATCAGGAGTACTCGCTAAAGTTCGTTTAAAAATATCAAAAGCAGTTTCCGATGTAGAAAGCCCGCAGCCAATAAGTAATACATCAGCCAACTTAATCTGTTCTTCAATTTCAGATAAAGGACAAAAAACAATATTCTGTGTTTGAGCAGAAACAGAATATATAACTCTCTCTGTTGAGGCCAAAAATACATAACCACATCCGGTAGTAAGGGCAGAAACGCTTGATAAATATGCAGCTCCCGGCATATAATCCGAACCGGAAACGTTAAGTATACGGCCAAATGTTCCTTTATGAGAATTTTCTTCCCTGACCGGCATTTTAAAGTCCATTTTGTCTTATAACCTCATAAACTACTATTGCAACAGAATTTGATAAATTTAAACTTCTCTGTCCCGGCTTCATAGGAATTGTAAGGGCATGTTCATCCTTTACATATTTTTCAGGAAGCCCCCGAGTTTCAGGCCCAAACACCAGAAAATCTCCATCCTGAAATTTTATATCTGTGTATTTTCTTGATGTTTTAGTTGTCAGATAATAAAAATTAGCATTTTTATTATCATTAAGCAATTGCTCCATAGTCTCAACTTTATGCAAATCAACACTATCCCAGTAATCTAATCCTGCACGTTTTGTGTATTTACTGGAAAGTGAAAAACCTAACTTTCCTACAAGATACAAAGACGCTCCGGTACAAGCACAAAGTCTTGCAATATTACCGGTATTTTGAGGAATCTCTGGTTCATACAAAACTATATTAATTTTATTTGCCATAAAACCCTTTTTATAATAAATTACTTTTCAAATAATTTTCCGCTTTCAGCCACTACCGGAATAGCTCTTACAACACAGAATATAATAGCAATCCAGGCCAATATAACAGCAATCTGGTTTAAAAGTCCAAAGGACACAGGCAATTCAACAGCAAACGGAGTATGAGCCAGTATTAACAGCATAAAAGCAGCAACTTTAGCAACTGCATAACTTATTCTCATAAACTTTGAGGAACAAATAAATTTTCCCCAAGCTGTTGACTGCATTGATTTATCTCCAAAAGCAGTCATACCTTTGGATAAAGCAACACTCCTTATACTATCGGTAGTAAAAGCTCTTGTAACGCAAACAATAGGGAATAAAACCGGCAGCCAGCCCAATACGGCAAAAACAATCCAATACGAGGCTTCAACAATTCTATCACCCATAATATCTAAAACAGAACCGAGTTCTGAAGATTGGTTGTATTTTCTTGCAATATATCCGTCTACACCGTCCATTGAAAAAGCAATAGCGGTAAGAATAAATGAAGTAATATAAGCAGATACGCTGTCAGAAATAAACAAAAGCCCGATTGCAACAAAAGCAACAAACACTCTGCTTATAGAAACAATATTTGCAGTATTATTTTTTATATCCATTTTAATATCTCTTTCCAATACTTTTACTTTTTAGTTCTTGATAAAGCAAAACTTACTTCATCAAGCTTCTTTCTTCTATCGCCCAGCATAACCTTCTCAGCCTGCTCTAAAATTGCAGTAACCATAAATCCGTTGTCACCGTCAGAGCGGGCTTTTTTACCGGTTTCGCAGCAATTGATAAAATGCTGGCACTCTAATTTTAAAGGTTCAATCTCAAGATAATCAAGCTGAATATTTTGCGAAATATCCTTTTTAAAATTATCAAAAATAACAAGTTTATTTTCAGGAAGTGTGTCATCCAGAATAGCAGTAGCCTTAGTTCCTCTCACAAGGAGTTGAACATGTTTTTTAGGGGTAATCCAGCTATCAGAAATTTGTCCAACCATACCGCCCTCAAACTCAATTGTGATATGAGTAATATCCATAATATCATTTTGTTCGGAAGAACATCCAACAGCAGAAATTACTCTTACAGGATCCTTTCCGGTAACGTAACTCATCATTGAAACATCATGAGGTGCCAGATCCCACATAACACTCCGGTCATTTTTAAAGAAATTTACGTTCAGTCGGTCACTTTGGGCATAAACTATATCGCCCAATTCGCCTTCTTCAATAAGCATTTTCAAACGATTAACCGCAGGATGATACAACAAAAGATGACCTACCATCAAAACAAGGCCTTTAGAATTTGCAACTTCTGTTAAATCTTTAGCCTCTTGCGCAACAGTAGAAATCGGCTTTTCAACATAAACATTTTTTCCTGCATCAAGCATTGCATGAACCATCTTATAGTGTGTATGGCTTGGGGTAACAACCGCAACAGCAGTAATTTCAGGGTTATTAATAATATCATGAAAATCCCGAGTAACCTTAACTCCGGGATACTGTTCCGTTACTTTTTTCAAATTTTCTTCATCTATATCACAAACTATATCAAGTACGCCAAGATTGTAAAAATTTCGTACTATATTTCGTCCCCATACACCGCAGCCGATGACTGCAATTTTTTGCTCTGTCATATCTTATCCCTTAAATTTAATAATAACTTTTCATGCCCAACATATTTAAAATAGTCTAAGCCACTTGATAACATGATACTTTACAAAAAAATTTTCTGCAAGTTATTTAAATTTGTTTAACAATTAAAATAATTTGAATTGAAAATATAAGATAAACATGGTAAGATAATAAGTATGAGAAGTATAAACATTACAAAATACATGCAAAACTCAATCATAGTGCGGATTTCCCTGATAGGGGGGGGGGCAGACTAAGGATTTAAACCCTTATTGGGCAAGGTTTTTGCGTGTTGGTATTAATTGGGTTTCCCCGGTAAATTTAACTGAACTCAGGATTGACGGATGGAAGCAATATTCCGTTTGCAATCCGGGGGATATTTTTAGGCGAAGGTTTTCTCTTTCGCCATTTTGGGCTGCGAATTTTTCAATTATAAAAGGAGGTATTTTATGAATAATTTTTTCAAAAAAATTTTTGCCAAAGGTAAAAAGAGCTTGGAAATATGTCATCCTGAAATCGTTTCAGGATCTTACCACCAACAAAAATGTTCAGCCAACCGCACTCAAAAATCTAATTTTAGACAAGTATGCACAAACTATTTTGATTTTAATACTATTTCTTATGCATCACGGAAAGCGACGCGTCATGTAATAGGTGACTTAGTCCCTGCATTTACTCTGGACGAAGTTTTTTCACCATACTATTTATCGCCTCACCAAATTGCATTTACCCTCGCCGAGGTTTTAATAACCCTGGGCATTATCGGCGTTGTTGCGGCACTTACTTTACCCGGTCTTATCACTGAATACAGGCATAAAGCATTGGAAACCGGACTTGCCAGATTTTATTCACTTATTAATCAGGCATTGAATGCTTCAACAATTGATAATGGAGATCCAAAATACTGGAACTATACTGATAATTCATGTGAATTTTATAAAACTTATCTGGCAAAATATTTAAAAACTACAAAATATGAATGTGGTTATTATAATGAAAAATCAAAAGTGAATGATGAGAGATTTGTAGGTATATATTTCCCTTCAGGTGATATGGCTGTTTTTTCTTATGGTAGAGTATTCGTATATTTGCGGAAAACACCAAAATTTTATCGGGCATACGCTGCACTGATGAGTAGCAACCCTGATGATAAGGAGGAACTATATGGTAGAGAACTTTTTGCATTTGAGTTAAGAAATGCAAACTCTGATGGATATGGAAATCCCGATAGATATAGACATGAGAGTAGAAAATATGGAGTTGAGCCATTTGATGGACTAAGCATATACTCAAATGAACAAATTTTACAAAGATGTATACGATATCCATCAAGGTGCGTAGAAGTAATAAGACGTAATGGCTGGAAAATTCCGGATAACTACCCATATAAAATAAAATAACCTTCATCTTGAAAAATCCTAAAATATAATTTATAATAATAATATAAAGCATAAGCGAGGAGGATACATGCAAAACGCAATAATAGTACGGATTTCCCCGATAGGGGGGGGGGCAGACTAAGGATTTAAACCCTTATTGGGATAGGGTTTTGCGTGTTGGTATTAATTGGTTTTCCCCGGTAAATTTAACTGAACTCAGGATTGACGGATTGAGGGAATATTCCGTTTGTAATCCGGGGAATATTTTTAGGCGAAAGTTTCCTCTTTCGCCATTTTGGGCTGCGAATTTTTCAATTATAAAAGGAGGTATTTTATGATTAATTTTTTCAAAAAAAATTTTGCCAAAGGTAAAAAGAGCTTGAGAATATGTCATCCTGAATTTGGTTCAGGATCTTACCGCCATCAAGAATATTCTGCCATCTGCACACAAAAATCTTATGCATCTCAGAAAGCAACGAGTAATGTTAGAGGGGACTTAGTCCCCAAGACCGCATTCACACTGGCCGAGGTTTTAATAACCCTGGGCATTATCGGCGTTGTTGCGGCTATGACTTTGCCGACACTTATTGCTAAATATCAAGAAAAAGTTACCGTTACTAAACTCAAAAAAGTTTACTCCATTTTAAGCCAGGCTTATCTCAGAGCTCAGGAAGATTATGGAACTATTGACAATTGGGGATTTCAGGAAGACGCAGAGAGCACAATTAGTCCTGATGGCGGCTGGACTGTTAATGATTCATTTTATTCCAATTCAGATACTTTTATAAATGTTTTATCAAAATATATGAATGCACAGACAAAATGTGTTTCAACTAATCCTAAATGTACCGGATATAGACAAGGTGCCACATATTTCTTATCCGGAATCCAATCAAGCCCCGCTAGCAATAGCAAAGATACAAGCGCTTATATAATACTTAATGACGGGATAGTAATTAGCGGAGCCTGGATTAATAGGAATAATCCTCTATGTACAGATAAAAAAAATGCATATTGCGGGAATTTTAGTGTTGACATAAATGGAGCTGACGGGCCAAATACATTAGGCAAAGATATTTTTTACTTCAAAATTAATAAAAAAGGTATCTATCCGCATGGCGGACCAGATGATGATTCTACCCACAGCTTTCCGGCAAACTGTAATTTAACATCTACTGCAAATTCTAACGGCTATGGATGCACTGCGTGGGTTATACACAATGAAAATATGGATTACCTGCATTGCGACGATTTAAGTTGGAATGGAAAACATAAATGTAAATAAGCAAACGATTATTCGGCCGTGTATAATTTAAAAAATTTATATTTATGCTTTATGTTATCAAAAGTTAGAAGTTTATATGCAGAACCATTTGAAATAATTTTTATTGAATTGTTTCTGTCGGTTCTGTATATATCCGTGTTTCGCAAAGTATCCAGTGTGACCTTATTAGGATGTCCGAAAAAATTTGTACCGGTTGAGATTAACGAAACACTGTTTTGAATATCGGCAAGCATTTTACTATCAACAACACCCTTTGCACCATGATGCCCTACTTTCAAAACTTCAATCCTGCCTTCAGGAAGGTTCTTTTTAACAAAATTATAAGCCTCAACACCTGCATCACCCATAAAAAGTGTTTGAAATTTATTGTATGATAGCAATGTTATTATGGAATTTTCGTTATCTGATTTGCCGTACGGTCTCAAGAGTTTTAGATAAAAATTATTTTCAGAATAAATTATATCAGTATTTTTAATATTTATAGTATCAAGATTTTTTTCAACTATAGTTTTATAAATATTTTTTGAAGTTAAAGATTTATTCTCAAATGAGTTTACATAAACATGTTTGATATTAAGATTTTTCATAAGATCAACAGCTCCGCCTGAATGATCGTTATCAAAATGTGTTATAATCAGCCCTTCAATATTTTTAATTCCCCGGTCTTTAAGATATTTCAAAATAATGACTTTTGCCTGAGATGTTCCGCCATTGTAAGGAGATTTTCCGGTGTCGACAATAAAATATTTATTCATAGGACTTTTTATAAGAAAAGCATCTGCATTCTGTACATCAAAAGCTATTACTTCAAGTTTATTATCCGGAATATTGACAGTTGAAATAACTAGCCCGAAAATAATACAACATATGGTAACAACAAGCTTTTTACTAACACCGTCCGCAAACATGTATGTAATAAGCAAAATTATAATATAATAACTTAAAACCTGAAGAACCGACGGATGAGTTGTTTGGATAACAGAATGAGGAAGGCTGGAAAAAAAGTTTGAAATAACAACCAGTATTTTCAGAAAATACACAAGAATAAAGTCACTTATCATGCAAATCCAATTTGCGATGGGACGGATAATAGCTAAAACAGAACTTACAAATCCTGCAAAACTTATAACACTTAAAAAAGGCATTATAGAAATATTTGCAAGAACCGAATAAGTGCTTATAGTATTAAAGTAAAACATTTGGAGCGGAGTAACCCAGATTTGGGCAACAACCGGAACCAGTAATTCTGCACATAGCCAATCCGGGACTTTAGAACTGCGTAAATAGCCAAGAACAGCATTTGCCGTTGTCAAAAGCCCGAAAGTCACAATAAACGAAAGCTGAAACCCCACATCATTAATAAAAGCCGGATTATATAAAAGCATAAGCGCCGCAACAAAAGCAAGCAGTGAAATACTATGGGAATCACGATCCATAAGCTTACCGGCCAGGACAAATATAAGCATTAAGGCAGCTCTTATGACCGACGGCCCGAGTCCGGTCATAAGCGTATACAAAATAATAACACCAATCCCGGAAATAATTATAACCTTCATTGGAACACGGAATCTTCTGAGAATAAAATACCAAAAGCCATAAATAAATGCCACATTCATGCCGGAAGCTGCAAGAATATGGAGGAGGCCTGAATCTCTGAAAGTATTTTTTATATAATCCGGAGGGGCAACTGCGTCATCTCCAAAAACTATTCCTCCAAGAATTTCTATCTCCGGACTCTTTAAAAATTTCGAATGAGTTTGAATAATACTGTTTCGAACATTATTCAAAGACTGCATAAACTTCCATTTCAGACTTAACGGCTCCTGAATTTTTACGCAATCGGTATTCTCTGCATAAAATACCGTATATGTTTTATAATTCCTCAAATATTTCCCGTAATCAAACTGAGAAGGATTACTTGCCTTAAATGGCATACGTAATTTCCCGCTGATTTTGTATGTGTTTCCGATATTAAGATTTGAAAAATTCCCTGATTCATCTGTTAAGTAAACTAGCGTTTTAGCATTAATTTCCCGGTCGTTAAATTGGCTTACCTGAAAGAAAAATTTCTGTTTATCAGCCGTATTTCCGCCGGGAATAGAAATTATCCTCCCGGTTAAAACACCTTCTGCCGGTGCAAGAGGAGTTAATGCATCGCTATCCTTTATCCTTAGGCTGGCATTGAAAAAGCCCAAATAAAACACAAATGAAAACAACAAAATATACTTGTAAGAAACATACCTTTTCAGCCCCAAAACTATCAAAACAACAGTTACAACGGCAGAAGTCACGATTGCTAAGCTGTTAAAGTATGCAAGAATACCTGACATAAAAAGCAACGCAGTAATAAACATTATTGCGTTTTTATTCTGTATTACCGATGTCACATAGTTTTCAAACATTTAACTTAACAAAACTATTCTTCTATCATATCAATACGTCTTTGATGACGAGAGTCTCCGGAGAATTCTGTTTTAAGCCAAACATCAACTATATCCAGTGCGAGTTTATCACCAATAGCCCGTTGACCAAGACAGAGAATATTAGAGTTATTATGTTCTCTTGTTGCATGTGCTGAAAATGTGTCTGAGCATAAAGCGGCCCTGATCCCCCTAACTTTATTTGCAGCAATAGACATCCCAATACCGGTTCCGCAAATCAGAATTCCTCGTTCATATTCTCCTGAAACAACAGCCTTTGCAACAGCCTTTGCAATTACCGGGTAATCACATGACTCTTTTGAATATGTCCCAAAGTCTTTTACTTCATAATCTCTTTCTTCCAGATATTTAAGAATTTCCTGCTTATACTCATATCCGCCATGATCTGAACCGATTGCTATTCTCATATATTAACTCCTTCTCTCTGAAAGGATTATATCATAAATGCTTTTAATATAAAACTATGTGCATAAACTAATTTTTGGCCTATAATAATTTTATGAAAATATATTCGGGAATTAATGAAAATCCAAATTTGTCTATTGCCCTCGGCTACTTTGACGGAGTTCACAGAGGCCATAGAAAAGTAATAAAAAAAGCTGTTGATTATGCAAAAATTCAAGGTAAAAAATCTGCAGTTATAACTTTTAAAGATCACCCCTGCTGTTTTTTCTATAATGTTTGCCCCAAATATATTCTCACCAGAGAAGAACGCAGAAATAAAATTGAAGAACTTGGTATAGACTTTCTTTATGAATTAAGTTTTGAGGATATTTATAAACTAAGTGCAAAAGAATATTTAGAAGACATTCTTATAAAAAATTTTTCTCCAATTGCAATATCCACCGGATTTAATCATAACTTTGGATGCAATAAATCAGGCGACACTGATTTTTTACAAAAAATGTCTGAGGTTTATCACTATATCTACTTTATGAACGATGCCGAAAAAATAAAAGGAAAAACAATAAGCAGTACAGCAATCAGGGCACTTCTGTCTGAAGGAAATATTGAAGAAGCGAACAAAATGCTTGGTTACAATTTTGTTGTAGATGGAAATGTTATATATGGAGAACAATTAGGGCGGAAAATTGGTTTTAGAACCGCGAATTTACTCTATCCGCCAGAGCTTATTGAACTGCCTTTTGGGGTTTATTCAACAAACACTATAATAAACGGAAAAAGTTACAAAGGAATTACAAATTTCGGAATCCGCCCGACAGTTTCAGACACAAACAGTTGTTCTCTTGAAACACATATTCTGAATTTTGATCAAAATATCTACAATAAAAAAATCAGTGTTGAGTTTCTAAAAATGCTAAGACCTGAAAAAAAATTCTCATCAGTAGAAGAGTTAAAAAATCAGATAAAAGCCGACATCAATTCTATTTGAATATAACACGGTACCCCTGCCTAATGAACAAAAAAAGGATGTACCGTGTATAATATAAAATTTTCTACCACGGATAGTTGTCATTAATCTTCCATCCGTCACGGATAAGTTTAGATAAACAATAATAACCTTCACCGGTTTTAGAGCAATCAGTATTCACTTCATCACCGGATAGGTCATAACCATGTGCCATAACGCCCTTCTTAGTCACAATA
>CALUYU010000057.1 GCA_944325075.1 Candidatus Gastranaerophilales bacterium | reverse complement strand
TCACCACACCAACACTCGCCGCGCCGAACCGCATTCACTCTGGCGGAAGTTCTTATCACCCTTGGTATAATCGGTGTAGTTGCGGCACTTACGCTGCCTAACCTTATTCAAAATTATCAAAAACAAGTTGCAATTAACAGACTTAAACACGCGTACAGCGTAATATCAAATACATTAAAAAGAGCAGAAGCCGATTACGGAAACATTACAGAGTGGGGGTTAACCGAGAATTCCTGGAAAGAATACGAAACCAACAGTGTTTTAAGTGATATTCAAGCTTTTGCTGAAAAATACATGCGCCCTTACTTGGTTGGGACAGAATACAAATTTTGCACAATAAAAGATTGGGGATACAAGACACCTATAAAAAATATGGATGGCTCAATCTATAGTTCGCTTACCGGAAGGCTGCCAGGATTCAGGCTTAATAACGGAACAATAGTGTTCATGAATGTCCAGACTTACACTACAACCGGGCCAAATGGAGAAAAATACTTGGCTGAATACGACTTTTACATTGATATTGACGGCCCGAACGGACAAAATACCTTTGGGAAAGACATTTTTTTGGCAATGCTGCCTTTTGCGAATAATACAAGATTTCTATTTAAGCAAACTTTTAGATTAAACAAAGGCGAAAATATTATGAGGCTGGATAAATATACAAGGGCTCAAACACTGGAAAATTGTAAAACTAAAGGGACCCTATGCGGAACATTAATACAGCAAGACGGTTGGCAGATGAAAGATGATTATCCTTGGTAAGATGCTCTTCTTCACGGTTTCCGGTTAGCTTTTCTTTCAAAACATATTTCGTTGAACTAATTAGTTGCTGCATAACTTCAACATAATAGAACTTAATAATTTGTTATAAAAAATTCTTGTTTGATGTATAATAAGCTTGAACAACAGAAGTGTATGACAAAATGCGCACAGGAAGTGCGGGAAAGAAAAGGTAATTATGATACCGGAAACAAAAAAATTTGAACTGGAAGTCGGCGGAAAAACTATTACCGTCGAAACAGGGAAATATGCCCAATCCACCAACGGTTCTGTTACAGTTAGATGCGGCGATACAATGCTATTTGTTCACTGCGTGGTTTCTAAGGAACCAAGAGTAGGTATAGACTTTTTCCCATTACTTATTGATTATGAAGAAAGAATGTCAGCAATCGGACGTATCCCGGGAGGCTACAACCGCTCGGAAGGTAAGTCAAGCGATAAAGCAATTTTGATTTCAAGATTAATTGACCGCCCGATTAGACCGCTTTTCCCTAAAGGATACAGAAATGATATACAAATTGTAGCTCAATTGTTCAGCTATGATCAGCAAAACCAACCGGATACATTGGCAATGCTTGGTGCATCATGCGCTTTAATGCTTTCAGGAGCCCCTTTTGAAGGCCCTATTGGTGCCGTAAGAGTCGGCCGCGATGCAGACGGAAACTTGATTGCAAATCCAACACACCAACAAGCTGATAAATCTGATCTTGATATAGTTGTTGCCGGAACTCATGACAGCGTAATTATGGTTGAGGCCGGCTGCAAATTCGTTACAGAAGACGATATTATGAATGCTGTTGAATTTGCTCAGGTTGAAATCAGAAAACAATGCGACGCTCAGGTTGAATTTGCGAAAAACTGCGGAGTTGTTAAGGAAGAATTTGTTAATCCTTATGATACAACAGAAATTAAAAATATCATTGAAGAAACCGCTCATGATATGATTTTTGATGCTTATCACAACTTTGACAGAACCTACAGACAAGAAAAACTTGAAGAAGCTAAAAAATTAGTTAAAGAAAAAATAGAAGCATTGCCAGAAGATCATCCGATCAAAACAATGATAACAGAAACCGGTGTTGACTTTGTTGCAGAAGAATTTAAGGCAGCAGAAAAACACATAATGCGTGCAATGATTTTGGATGAAGGAGTTCGTGCTGATGGTAGAAAACCAAATGAAGTTCGTCCGATATGGTGTGAAGTCGGTGTAATCCCAAGAGCTCACGGATCCGCTGTATTCACAAGAGGACAAACTCAGGTTCTTTCAGTTGCAACACTTGCCGGCCCTGGTATGAAACAGGAATTGGATGGTGTTGATCCTCAAACAGAAAAAACTTATATGCATAAATATATATTCCCGGGCTTTTCTGTAGGTGAAGTAAAACCTCTTAGAGGCCCAGGAAGACGTGAAGTCGGTCATGGAGCATTAGCGGAAAGAGCCAATATTCCGGCATTGCCATCCCAGGAAGAGTTTGGTTATACAATTCGCGTAACATCAGATGTTCTAGAATCAAACGGTTCAACATCAATGGCCTCAACTTGCGGTTCTTCTATGGCTCTGATGAATGCGGGAGTTCCGGTAAAATGTATGATAGGCGGTGTTGCAATGGGTATGATTAAGGAAGAAGGCCGTGAACCGGTTGTATTAACCGATATTCAGGGCATTGAAGACTTCCTTGGTGATATGGATTTCAAAGTTACCGGAAATGATGAAGGGATTACTGCTCTTCAGATGGATATGAAAGCAAAGGGTATTCCGAATGAAACGCTAAGAAAAGCTCTTGCTCAAGCAAAAGAAGGCCGTTTGCATATCCTGGCAAAAATGAGAGAAGTAATTACTGAACCTGGACCGCTTTCTCCATATGCTCCAAGCATAACAACTATGACTATTCCTGTTGAAGATATCGGAACAGTTATCGGACCTGGTGGAAAACAAATTCGTGCAATTATTGATGCTTCCGGAGCTGAAATTGATATCCAGGATAGCGGAGTCGTTACAATTACTTCTAATGATCAGGAAGGTGCCCAAATCGCTGAAAGAATGATTAAAGAACTTACATTCAAGCCTCTACCGGGTATGGTTGTTAAAGGAAAGGTTGTAAGAATTATTCCTATAGGCGCATTTGTTGAACTTGCCCCTGGTAAGGACGGTATGGTTCATATTTCGCAAGTTTGCAATGAACGAATTGATAAAATTGAACCTCACCTGAATATAGGTGATGAAGTTGTTGTTAAAGTTATCAAAATTGATGACAAAGGCCGCGTAAACTTAACTATCAAAGGTGTTAGCGAGGAAGAAAAAGCTCAATTTAATTAGTAAAACAACTCAATTATCATACCAGAATACAAGCCGTTTATAATCAATTTATAAACGGCTCGTATTTTATCTAATTAGCCATAACAATTAATCAATTACTAAGAATTACTGTATCTATAGGCATTTTGAATTAGTACAGATCTAAGGTAATCATCTGAAATACATTTTTCAATATTATAAGTACTTATTGACAACAGAGGAAGTAAATCTCTAGATTGTAAAGAAAGAAGATCTTCAAGCATAAATTTACACTTCATCTTTTTAACAGACTCGGGAACTTCAGAGTCAGGTTTTAATAGAATTTTAGCGGAACCGCCGTACCTTTCTATAAACTTATTTTGTCTGATAATCTTTGAAATCAATTTGTTGACCTTATTATGGAGCTTCATATTTTCCGATAAGAGTTTTATAATCTGATCATCCAAACTTGCCGGATCAGCAGAATCTTTATTGGCATTTTTTATGTAATCAATTAAGATATCATTAATTTTATTAATATCAGATTTATTGGTAATCGGTGTAACATAGTTGTTATAATCCGTTTCTAACCTTGCTTTATCCGAAACATCCCAGGAGTTTATATTCAACTTTGAATTAGCAAAATCTAATAAAGTTGAGATATCAAGGCAAATCATAGAGGCATATTGATCTTTATGCCCAAGATGAGAAAGAAGTCTTTCTGCAAGAGCCTGCTCGCACGCGACTTCCAGTTTAGAATTTTTCTCATTAAATTCTTTATTAATTTCTTTTGAAATTTTTCTGTAATCTTCCGGCTGCATCAGCTGCTGCTTAGCAAATTCAGGAACAACTGCAATAAGTGCAATAGATTTTTTATATTCATCTGTTGCAAGCGGAGATCTGAGCATATGGTTTAAATATTTTGACACAAAACGATCAGGCAGTAATTTCGTCTCCCCTCTAAGATTTTTTTCAAAAATCTCATTAACGTTGCAAACAAAACGATAAGAGTCCTTCCCGTTAGGATCTTCAAATAAAAATACTTCAGCACCATTTTTAATAGCTTCTTGTTCTAACATTTTAGCCATCTCAAGATCAGATATTTGATTCTTTGAAGATTGCTGCTGCTGCATAGATGACTCAATCTGATCCGGCGCATCAGAGGCGAATAACTCTTCATACATGGCCTGGTTCTGGTTATGCATTTCCAGATACTTAGCATACTCCTCTTCACGCTTAGGTTTTATATTATGGGCATAATCAAGAAGATCTTTGAAGAGTTCGTTATTTCCATCCGCGCCATAATATTCAAAGAAAAGTTTTATAGTATCAGAAATTGCAAGAGACTGAAGCTGACGCATTTGAGGATTATTTCTCCAATAGCTTTCGAGTTTTTCTCGCTGATGCTTAGACAAATTGTCATAACTTTCGAAATAATCACGCATTTCCTGAGAGGCATGGATTTTCTCTAAAGCAACACTCATTATTTCTCCGCGGTATTTGTCCAGAAAATTAGTTTTCTCATCATCCTTAAAACCTTTACGTTTTAGATGCTTAAGAGTAGAATTCTTGCTCCCGTGTCCGTTTATAAATGCATCAGTCATTCTGCTGACTTCAGAATCATTGACCTTAAACCTTGGAGATGATTTAGGCAATGAAGCAGTTCCGTTTTTTATACTTTCAATAGACAATTCTGTTTTTTCAGAACCATGGAGATTTCGGTCAAATGGTTTTCGCGGCCTGTAAACATACGGGAAATCTTCTCTTGTCGCAATAAAGGATTTCCAAAAAGCTGCATTCGGGAATTTTATTCCATAGACTGAAAGATCTGAGTAGTTTAAATCTCGGTCTACAAGTTCTGCGTATATATTATTTAAATCTTTATGCAAATCCTTGTTTATTTCTTTAAGGCTTTTTCCGTCAAGATATATTTTTTTCAAAAGATATAGACCGAAATTAGAATTTCCGTCTTTAAAAAGCGGAATATTCACAGATTCCGAATGCAAAATCTCTATTTCAGAAGCAAGTCCTTTTCGAATCTTTCTGTTTGGAGTGTCAGTTAAATTAAGAAACAGCGGTTCGTTGGGGTAAATCCTTTTAACCTGTTCTAATGATTTCGCCTGGTTTATATCATCAAATACAAGTTTCATCATTTGGCTTGGCGGCATGTTTTGACGATCTTCATAATCCGCATTCAGGTATTCTTTCATTGAATCAGGCATACCTTTTTTATTAAAAGGCTGTGCATAAAAATTTGCCGGAGTACGGAAAAGCCTTTCACCAAAGGATATATTATAATCCTGATAAGCAAACGGCATATTTAAAGAACTTCTATCATTTGTATACTCTTTTTTAGAGTTATTTTTAGGGGCCGAAATATATCCGCGTAAAGGCGGAAAACCAATTTTTTGAACTTGCATTATATTTAATTCCTTATGACTAATGTATATTTACACTTTTATTATAAGCGGCTGAAAATAATTTTTTGCTATAGGCGGTAAATTTTTTTACAAAACTAAAATAAATTTTTTGTGGTAAAATCAAGGTACATGATAAAGATTATAAGAGGAGAAAAACTATGTTTGATGTAATAACAATCGGAAGTGCAACAATGGATGTTTTCGTTGAGTGTGAAGATGCCAATATTGTTTCTGTTTACTCAAAAAATAAAAAATCTGAATTTATGAGTTATCCGTATGGGGCAAAAGTTGAGATTTCTGATTTTGCATCAAATGTAGGCGGCGGCGGAGTGAATACTGCTGTCAATTTTGCGAATCTTGGTCTTAAAACAAGCGCAATATTTAAAATTGGTGATGACATCTATTCGGATGGAGTTCTTGAATCATTCAAAACAACAAATGTTGATTTATCCAATAAAATTCAAGACCCAGATGACAGCACCGGATTTTCAATTATACTTGTAAGCTTCCAGGGAGATAGAACAGTCCTTGCTCATAGGGGAGCTAATGCACACATAAAAAAAACAGATATTAATTTTGAAGCCATAAAAAACTCAAAACTGCTTTATATTGCTCCGCTAAACGGCGACAGCAATAAAGTTCTTGATGATATAGTTAATTTTGCAAGAGACAACAATGTGTATGTATGTTTTAACGCTGGTACAACAAGTATTAAAAGAGGATTTAATTATCTTAAAAAGATTTTGGAAACAGCACAAATTGTTGTTATGAATAAAGAAGAAGCCTCTATGGCAACTCAAATTCAGGTAAGGCCAGATACAAGAGAGGTTAAATATTCTGAAGAACTTATACACCCTGATATAAAAGAAATGTTTAAGAAACTAAAAGTTTGTGATTATCAGGTTATTGTAATCACAGATGGCGGACGCGGAGCATATGCTTATGACGGACATCAATATTACTATTGTCCTGTATTTGACGGCCCGGTAGTATCAACACTTGGAGCAGGAGATGCATTTGCCTCAACATTCTGCGCTGCACTTGCAAGAACCAATGCAGATATCGGAAAATCTTTAATGATGGCATCTGTTAATTCTGCCGGTGTTGTCTCTCAATTTGGTGCCGCTAAAGGTCTATTGACTTTTGAGGAAATAGAAAGCAAATTGCAGGAAAAAGCTGATTATACTTTCCAAATTACAAAATAAATCCATGATACCGGCTTGAAAAAGGACAAAACTTAAGTTATAATATAAATATGAAATATACTGCAGATGTAAAAAACAAGCAAAACTCAATCACAGTGCGGCTTTCCTCAGAGGGGGGGGGGGGCTGGCTAAGGGGCTAAATCCTTGTCTGCAGCCCTTTTGGTTTGTTTGTAGTCCTGTTTTTCTTGGGGTAAAGAATCGTATTTCCCTTGGATATTGTCCCTAGGGTATTTGTTTAGACGGTTGGGAACTATTTTAGGCGAAAATTTTTCTTTCGCCTTTTTGCAATGCAATATTTACTTAATTAATAGAGGGGGGATGATTATTGGAGTGTAAAAATTCCAAAGATAATGCTTTGGCTTTTAGACAACTTTAGAAAAATACAATTACTCGTGTTGCATTATTGATATTATATTAACGACATATATTGAATAGGCTTTTAATATTGTAAAATGTATTTAACTGGAGGATATATGAACATAACTAAAATCAGATATGGATTTACTTTAGGAGAAGTATTTTCTCATCACAACCACACGAATCGCAAGGCCGCGTTTACGCTTGCTGAGGTTTTAATTACGTTAGGCATTATAGGTGTTGTCGCTGCGCTTACACTGCCTGCACTTATTCAAAATTATCAAAAAAATGTTATACTCAATAGACTTAAAGTTAATTATAATATTTTAAGCAATGCTATAAGAAAAGCAGAAGCCGAGTTTGGGGAGATTACAAGTTGGGATTTGGTAAATTATCGAGTTGAGGATTATGAAGATGAGGATAGAGCCCAGGCAAAAACTAAAGCAGGAGAAATTGTAAAAAAATATCTTATGCCACATCTGGTTGGCGCACAATTTACGGAAACGTCTACGTTGAAAGATTTAGGGTATAAAAGAGGTATTTTTTATCCCGGAGGAGAAACTTATGCGCAAACTACATATTCAGGCCCAATTTTAAGACTTAATAATGGGACCATTATTCTTCTGCATCCGCAGAAAGGTAAACTTTCCTCTACCGGAGAAAGTAGGTTAGTAGGTTTAAATTTTTACATGGATGTAGATGGACCAAATGGTAAAAATATAGTCGGTAAAGACGTATTTATAGTATTTTTGCCATATACCTTAAATGCCAAATTAATGTTCTACCATAATTACTGGGAAATAAACAATAAAATACTACAAGTTTTGCCAATGATAAGATCAGAACTTATAGCAAACTGCAAATCATCTGGCTCCTACTGCGGAGCTTTAATTCAAATGGACGGATGGCAGATAAAAAATGATTACCCGTTGTGGTAAAAAATAAAAAGCTAGATTACTTCCTGCAAAATATCTGTTGAATGAAATTTTTTAGACGAATGAGAGTTTATGTAAGATTTTAGCAGCTCAAAGCAAACGAGACATACTTTTTCATTTGCTTTTTCTTCATAATCGCTTTTATCATCAAAAGATTCAATCGCCAAAATATTTAAAAAATCTCTCAATTTATAATGCATTTTAGCATTAGGAATTCCCTCGTTACATTCCGCGCAAAGAACCCCGCCGTTTCTTTCCGAAAAATACATTTCCTCTTCTAAAATATCTTTACCACAGCAAAGACAAGTCCTAAATTCTATTGAAAATCCGGATAAAATCATCATTTTTAACTGAAACTTCAGAACATTCAAAAGAATTTGAACTTTATTTTCAGATAACGAAATGGCCTCAAGCGCTTTATACAAAAGATCAAAAATTTCCTCAGAACAAGGATCACCTTCAACTCCAAAGTTATTTACGACCTCTGATACATACATTGAATAAAAAATTTTATCCATATTCTGACGGGTTTTATTAAAAGTATTGAGAGCCTCGGCCTGAGAAATTGTATCAAGATTTTTCCCCTTATGGAGCATAAGTTTATTGGCAACAAAGAGATCCATCCTGGCTCCAAGCTTGCTTTTAGGCTTTTTTACACCTTTAGCTATACCTTTTATAAGTCCCTTGTCACGAGAATACATGACAATAATCTTGTCAGACTCACTCAGGTTATAAGATTTTAAATTAATAGCATCTGTAACAAAAGAAGCACAACACATTAGAAATCATCATCATCCATAGTGCCTTGAGCACCGCTGTAAACACCTTTCATCATCTGAATCAACTCTGTTTTATCATCAGAAAATTCCAGTGCAACTTCTTCTGAAATATATCCATTTACAAATAAGTTATATAAAGACATATTCATCGTGATCATGGAGTTGAAAGATCCTTTTTTAACCAGATCATAAATATTATCTAACTCATCTTTTTCAATAAAGTCTTTAACAGTCGAAGTAACAACAAGAACTTCACACGCAGGACGTCTGCCGCTGACATCTTTTAGAGGAAGAAGTTTTTGAGAAACAGTTCCCTTAACAAGAGAAGCCAACTGGTGACGAACAACTTCTCTGTCCGACGGCTCATACATGTTAACAATACGGTTAATAGTCTGAACTGCATCGTTTGTGTGAATTGTTGCAAATACAAGGTGCCCGGTTTCAGCAGCCTTAAGAGCCGCCGTAATAGTCTCACGGTCACGAATTTCTCCGATAAATATAACATCAGGATCCTGACGTAAAGCATACTTGACACCATCAGGGAATGATGCTGTATCAAGAAGAATTTGACGCTGAGAAATTATACATTTTTTATTATTAAAAATAAATTCAATTGGGTCTTCAATAGTAATAATATGTTTTGGATAATTCGTATTAATATAATCAATTAAAGAAGCGATAGTTGTAGACTTGCCGGCTCCGGTAGGTCCGGTAATTAAAACAAGACCATGATTAAGCTTGGCAAATTGTTCAATAGAGGCCGGAAGGTTTAATTCGTTAATTTTAGGAACATAATAAGGAATAAGCCTGATAACAAGTTTATTTTTTCCTAACTGCCTGGAGAGGTTAACACGGAAACGGGATACACCCGGAATTTCATATGCGAAATCCAAGTCATAAACATTTTCCATATTATCCTTAGCACTCCGTGGCAATAAACAATCATAAGCCCTATCAACATCATCATCCGTCAAAACTGGCATATTAATTTTCAATATTCTGCCGTCCTTACGAACAGTAGGATGCTCACCAACTGCTAGGTGTACATCTGAGGCGCCTATTGCAACCGCTTTTCTTAAAAAATCTTCAATATCGAATTCCATAACTATCCTATCTTTATTCTCTCTTCTTTACATGATTTATTATACCATTATATTTTACGTTTGACAAGATTTTTAAATATTTCCTCTATTTAGACTATATTTAGCTATTTTAAATTAAAATTTCTTAACATTTTATTTAACAAAGTCAATTTTTAGATTTTAAAATACTTTATATAAATGTAAGGGAAAATGAAAATTATTTAAATTGGATACAACAAATTAAAAAATAAAAATAAAGAAATTATAATATCAGACTTTATACTCTCTCTCTTAATATCCTCGTGTTTATTTAATGTTGCCTATTAATGGCAACTTTTTTTTTGAGAAGAGATGACAAAACACCGGGTCCTTAATGATAAGGGCCCGGTATAAAAATTAAATATTATACTTAAACTCTTTGAGGAACATCTTTTAATGTTTCAATATATTTAACTGCCTGAACAGCAGCAATCGCACCGTCAGCAGTGGCGGTTATAACCTGACGCAAAGGGGTCGTACGGACATCCCCTGCGGCATAGACACCTTCTAACGATGTTTCCATTTTATCATCAGTAACAATAAATCCTCTTGAATCCTGCTGTAACTGGCCGTTAAAAAGATTTACATTTGGAGTAATACCAATATAAGGGAAAATTCCATTTACTGCAATTTCGCTTATTTCACCGGTTTTAACATTTCTAACAACAATTCTGCTAACCAGTTCTTCGCCTAATATTTCATCAACAACACTATCCCAGACAAACTCTAACTTATCATTTTTAAACGCCCTCTCCTGAACAATTTTATCAGCTCTGAGTTCATCACGCCTGTGGATAAGATAAACTTTTGAAGCAAAACGGGTTAAGTACATTGCCTCTTCAACAGCGGCATTCCCCCCGCCGACAACCGCAACAACTTTATCTTTATAAAAAGCTCCATCACACACAGCACAATAACTTACACCTCTTCCGACAAACTCTTTTTCTCCGGGAATACCTAATTTCATAGGCTGAGCCCCTGTTGCAATAATTATTGTTTTGGCATGAAATTCTGTATCACTAGTTTTTATAACTTTTGACTTTAAATCAACATTTTGAATTTCCTGCATCGGGAACTTTTGAACCCCGAATTTATCAGCATGCTCTTCAAACTTTTCCATCAAATCATATCCGCCGACAGTTGAAAAACCTGGATAATTTTCTAATTCCAAATAATTTGAAGGCTGGCCTCCAAACATATTCAAGTCAACAATTGCTGTGCTAACTGCTCCGCGGCTTGCATATATTCCGGCTGCCAAACCGGCCGGACCGCCGCCTAAAATTATAGTGTCAAATTCATATTTCTGCATTAATACACCTCTTACTTCTCCATAATACTTGTACCGGAAATCTTGTCTCCATGCAAGGTATACGAGGCGGTCTTTTCGCTCAATACAGAGTTATCTGATGCTGAATATTTTTTCAAACTCAAATAATTTACCCCCTCAAACTTATTCCCGCTCAGAGTAATTTCTACAGTATCTACCAACTTCTGATTATCATAATTTCCCTCTTTTGTAAATCTAACAGTATTATTTTTTACAAACTCTACATTTACAGATGCTTCAGCTCCGGTAAACGGATTACTTAAATTAATGACGTCACCCGTTTTGGATAAGTTCCATATATCAACTCCGGACTTTTTGAATGTTGAAGGACTATCTGTAGTTTTTAACTTTGAAACAACTCTCCATACCCCCATAAGTGCCGGAGGGATTTGTTCACTTATTGAAATTCCGGCATTCAAAGTCGGCGTGTCAACAGCAAAAGCTTCTGACTGCGGTAAAAATAACAGTACAAGAAAAATTATAAATCTCACTATTTTAAATATCATAATTAGTAATTAATAATTTTTTAGCCAAAAACAAATTAAACGGAAGCCATTTTTTCCTGAAGTACATTTGCGGACTCTTCATAACCTGCACGTCCCATAAGAGCATAAGTATAATTCTTAGCCTGCTCCACACCCGGCTGGTTAAAAGTATTTATATTATAAAGCTCCCCTGCTATAGCAGTCTGAACCTCAAACATATAAAGCAATTGCCCGATATTATAGCCATCAACTCTATCAATAACAATTGTTACATTAGGTCTTTGATAGTCAGAAAGTGCAACCCTTGTTGAATCAGCTTCCGCATTTAGCAATTGGTTAATAGTTTTACCGCCAAGATAACCTATCCCGGTGTACTCAAAAATATTTGGAATTTCAAGAGTTTTATCAAACTCCGCAACTCTTATAAAATTAATAACTTTATTATTTGGCCCTTCATTATACAATTGAATTTGTGAGTGTTGATCAGTTGCTCCAAGCGCCTTCACCGGAGTAGGGCCAACACAAACATCTTTGCCGTCTTTGTTTTTGTTTTTCCCCAAAGATTCGGCCCAAAGTTGAGCATACCAATCCGACACATATTTTAAACGGCTGGAATACGGCATCATTACAGAAATATTTTTCCCTTTTTTAGTATCCAACAGATAATGAATTAATGCATTTTGAGCTGCAATATTTTCATGAATATCAGTATTTTTCAATGCCAAATCCATATCTTTTATGCCATTTACAATTGAATCTATATCAACACCAACAAGCGCAAGCGGCAAAAGACCTACAGCTGAAAATACAGAAAAACGTCCGCCAACATCATCCGGCACGACAAATGTTTTGTATCCTTCCTGCTCGGAAATTTGTCTTAAAATCCCGGTTTTCTTGTCAGTAGTAGCAACAACATTATATCTGTAATTATCTCCAAGTTCTTTTTCAAGACGATCCTTTACAATCATGAATTGAGACATAGTTTCCGCTGTATCTCCGGACTTGGTTATCACATTAACCAAGGTTTTACTAAGGTCAAGAATATCCAAAAGGCCGGTCATAGTATCAGGGTCAATATTGTCGAGGAAAAATATTCTTGGATAGCCGCCGCGCTGCTCATCAGAAAGTAAATTCCAATAAGGCTTTAAAAGCGCTTCGGTTGCGGCAATACCGCCAAGTGCAGATCCGCCGATACCAAGCACCAAAATATTTTCAAATCGGTCTTTTACCATTGAGGCATATTCTTTTACGTACCAGAGGGTTTCTTCGTTATAGCCAAGATTCATCCACTGAAGCCATTGACCGGGTTTATCTTTTCGCTGATTTAAGTTTGCTATAATCTGCTTTATTGTATCTTGATAATTAGCAAATTCTTTTTCCAGCTCTAATCCATTTTCTTCACCTACAACTGCTGTACTGACATTTTTGTAGTTTAACTGAATCATATTTAACCCTCTTAATAACCTTTCTTCTTATAAAAACACTGCATATAGCAGTTTTGACCTACATTTATTGTACTTGCTCAAGAGAAAAAAACAAGACCATTAATGTTTTTTTAATATTTGTTTACTGAAACAGTTTTTGACTTAGCAATCAACTATTATATAAGGGTAAATAACACAAACTTTCACTTTAATACAGCTAATGGAGAACATCCCCAACCAGTACCATTCTTACAATCTTCTTCATAGTTATCTTCTTTAATTAAAGTGGCATAAGCAGAACCGCTACATGCATTAACTGACATCTGACGTTCTTTTGGATAAAAAAAATCAGGTATAGTCTTGTTATTATTGACTAATAAATAAAATATGTCGCGTCCTATTGTATTAGGGCCATTATAGCTATTTACATCAATAAAAATCTGATTAGAACAGCCATATTGAAGAATTGTTCCATCTGTCAATATCATAGATAAAGACTCATACCCGGTATTAAAAAAATAAGGGATTCCCTGCTTATCAAACCACTTATACGATTTATGCCAATAAGAAAACCCAGTACTTGGCCAATTACGATCCAAACCACCATTTTCATCAGATTCATAATGCATACTGTCAATATCTTCCGGACAAATCGTTCCTGACCTTAAAACTTTTAAAGACTTTTGAAGCCGGCAGAAATATTTCGGCATCTGAAGCCAGTCAATCTCAGAATTAGTTATGCCTTCTTCAATATAAGCTATTTGCATTGCCTGAGAAATTACAGAGTACTGTTTCTTAAAAGCTGATTTAAAGTGCCTATCTTCTATATTATTTATCAGGGTAGGCAGCGTCATAGCGGCAACTACTCCGATTATGCCAAGAGTGATTAGAACCTCAGCGAGAGTAAACGCGACCTTACGAGGCGAGTTGGGCCTGAGGCCCTGCATTACAATGCTCCGCCGGCGTGGTGATACAGAAATCAAAGTAGGTTGGGCTTTCAGCCCAACATTAGATTTTTGTGTGCTGATGGTCGAAAATTTTTGTCGGTGGTAAGATCCTGAAATACTCTGCGAGCCCCCTCCCTTGTAAGCCTCCTTTTCGTCGGAAACAAGAGGAGCTGCGAGTTCAGGATGACATAGAGAATTTTTTATCAAACTTTTCCCGATGAGGTCATCGCAGTTTTTATGTAGGTTGGGGTTTCTACCCCAACATAATTTCATTGTTGGGCTGAAAGACCAACCTACATTGCTTTTAATATTATTTTTATCCGATACAGAAAACTTTAATTTTGAGAAATATTCCAAGAAAACTA
>CALUYU010000056.1 GCA_944325075.1 Candidatus Gastranaerophilales bacterium | reverse complement strand
CTCTCGGTGTCAACGCGCAGATAGTAGCCTGCCGTATCTTTCTCAACATTAGCATCGCAGTTTGCAAAATAATCCCTGCCGTCACAGTATTCACCATTGGCGACTTTAGGCAGACCGCAAAATTTTAGAAACTGCTTAACGGAATTAAGCTTCCGGTCGCCAAGACATTTACTTACAAGCTGCCGTATTTCTTCAAGCGGCTTTTTACGCTTACTGTAAAAAACTATGCTGTTGGCGCAGTAATTTGCCATGTTCATTCCTCCCAAAAGATGTCCAATGTCCTGATGTCCAGTAAGAAAAGGGTGTGCAAAAGCCTGTTTTGCGCCTTTACACACCTTTTTTCCGTTGGACACGCGGACATTGGACATTATACCTATATCTCTATTAAGCAATTTGAGCAGGGTGCGGCAGCATAATAATCTTCCTGCTTTTTGCTGCTTCCACGCTCTCGTCTAAAAGAGTGCCGCCTATGCGTTCCAGTTCTGTTGCACGGTTGTAGTCCGCTACATCCTGCGAGCTTCTCGTAACGGCATTTACCAAACCATACTGCGTAAATTCTCCTGCCATGATGAAGTGGCGCAGGATAGATGCCCGCTCGTTTTTATTTAAAACATACCTGTCGCCAAGCACTTCTACCGTCTGTACCGGGTCATCACCCGTTTTAAGGTTCTTTGCCATGCGCAGCTTATTTACCGTAAGCATGAACTTTGTTTCATCAACAGCAGCACTTACAATGTCCTGCACTTTCATAAAATAAGCTTTATCGTCCTGTGCAAGCGTGGCGTCACTGTAAAGCTCATAAGCATTATCGGTATCTTCTACCTGCCTGCCGGTGTGGTATTTTTTATGGGCAAGGTCTTTGCTGATTAAACCGTTTTTGCATACCAGGCGGTATACCAAAGGCTCAACTTTCAATGCTCCCAAGCCGATTTCACTGTTGGATACTACAAAACCGGCCTGCACAATATCGCCGGGTACGATTTCTGTTTTCATGGTTTTGTTAATAACCTTTAAATAGAGATGTGTTTCCGTTACATCACAGCTGGCAATTTCGCAGCCTTTCATAGCTGCAATAACGGGCAGCACATGGTCTACCAGTTCCAGATTATCCAGCCTGCGGTAACGGTCGCTTAAAAAGGCACGCAGCTTACCATCCAAAGTGCGGAGCATACGTTTCTCCGGCGTGGTACTAAGCCAGCTGTTAATGTTGCTGTCAAGCAGAGCAGGATTTTCCTGACGCATACGCTCATAATATTTGTACGGAATACCCAAGCGGTCGGCAATCTGCCTGTGGGCGATTTCAGAAATACGGTAGCTTAACTTATCGCTATCTGTTGCAACGGTGAGCATACTTAACCCATTTACCGAATTAACGGTAATACTGCGGGTATCGGCAATTAAATCCTTGCGTGCAGCCCTTTGGCGTTCCAGTTCTCCGTATAAATTTTGAATAGTTTTGATTCCCTGTTTCATAGTTAGTTCCTCCTAAGTTTTATTTATTAGATTTGCTTATATATAAAAATAACGGCAGCCCAAAGCAAGGCTGCCGTTAGAATTTTTAGGCATAGAAAAAACCGCTGACGGTAAACGCCAGCGGCCCATTTCTACGTTCCCTATGTTCCTTTGCAAGGGCTTCTGTGGCGGACACAGAGCTTGCAAGTTTATTCATAGTTATAATATATAATTGAAAATTATTATTTTATCATTCTCATATCTAGAACTATCACTGATAGATATTCGACAAAAATAATACAGACGTCATAATCCTTGAACTACTTCTAAATCTAACTGCTTTTTTCTTTCTCGCCAATCAGGCATTTGAATAGTTAAAAAATCATAGAAATCAGTATTGTGATAGGGATAAATAAGATGTGTTAATTCATGCAATATAACATATTGAATACACCGCAAATCAGCTTTCAACAAATATTCATTTATTGTAATTTTATTTTTTGATGGTGTGCAGCTTCCCCACAATGTTTTCATTTTTCTAACATACAAAGTTGGTTTTTTTATACCATACTTTTTAAAAACTTTGTCATGAATCTTATCCATTTCCCTTATATATGTTTTATAGGCCTTATCACGCCACCATCCTTCTAAAATCTTTTGATGTTCATTGATCGCTAAATCCGCATAAACTATAATATTTTTTTCTTCTTCAACTACATGTTTTTTTTCTGAATTTCTTTTTATAATTCTTCTGTCTTTTCCTAATAGTTGCGTGGAAGAGCCGCTCTTGATATTAACTAAGCTATTATATCCACTGGATTGATTATATTTATACAACTGTTTTTCAATCCAGCTTGATTTACTATTAATGAAATCTGCAATCCATTTATCTGTAACTTCAGCTGGTACAGATAAAGTAACTTTTAAATCCCTAAATACTTTAAGATGAATGTTTTTTATTTTTTTTCGCTCGATATATACTGTTGTTTTATTAAAAGGTGCTGCAAGTTCTATGAGATAATTATTCATTAGTACCTTGCAACTGCGACTTTCATAATTTCATCAATAATTAAATCGAGCATATCAATGTTTGATTTATCTATGACAACACCTATGTCTTCAAACATATCAAACAAACAATCATCTAAATTCCTGTGCATAGCTTTATGTACAACTTCATTATGCTTCCAGTCCCGCTTTGCATTATCATTAATAACTTGCTTGATTTTAAAAGAATACTTAGCAACAATCTCCTCCGTATCTGCCGTAACATTTATTTCATTATTATTTCTAAGCTGAGTAACAATAACGCCATAAAAAGCCTTTGAATCACTATCACTAGCAATTTGAGAAGGATAATCCTGAGATGTAATTCCATTTCTAAAATCATCAGCCATTATTTTCATGCTTTCTAAATAGGCATCAGCATCACGATTTTCGTTATATAAATCAATAGTTTTTTTAATTTTAGAAGAAAACTCCTCAAACAATAGTGGATCATCATACCTAATCTGCTTAAGCCGCGATTCCATTCTTGTTTTTATCGCATCTGCTCGAGATTCATTTGAATCCATATTCTCAAGAAGCTTTTTCATCGCTTTTTCATCACCAATAGAAACTGGCTTAACTACAGTTATTATGTCAGTTGCATTTACAAAAGTATCAATAAGATTTTTGATTCCATGTTCATACTTAGATAAATCAACCTCATCATCATAACGTATCATAACGCTATCTTTTAATTTTCTATAAAACAAATACTCTTTGCGGTATTTTTCTATTAAATCAAAGCCAACCTCTACAAATATATCTCGATTAGATAATGCTAAGTTTAATAAATTAGCAAACTCCTTTAACCTATTGTAAAACTCTTTTCTTATTTTTTCATCAGAAAGACTTTTTTGCCAGACATCTGATGATTTTGAATCTTTAACTGCTTCAAACATAGCAATCATATCTGCATAAGCCTTTGCCAGCTTATTCTTTTCATCGATTGGACCGAAGATAGCTCCCTCGAGATCTGATTTATCAAATCCGTTCATGCCAGATTCAGCATCTTCATACATGTCAATAGCCTTATTTAACTTTTTAAATACACCCCAATAATCTACAATAAGTCCAAAGTCTTTTCCCTTATAAACACGATTAACTCTCGCAATAGCTTGTAAAAGAGAATGTTGCTGAATAGATTTATCCAAGTACAGAACACCAGCAACAGGTGCATCAAATCCAGTTAAAAGCTTGTCTTTTACAATAATTATATTGATTTCACCTTCTGGATTTTTGAAATCTTCACAAACATAATCATCATATTTTTCATCATTATCGCCAAACAAAGGCTTTACCATTTTATTATGATATGCTTTTATTTTTTTGAGTGATTCACTTGTAAATTCATCATCATCACCCTCTCTCTTATCACCAAAAGTAATAACTACACGAGGGTTAATACCAGACACACCTTTTAATACCTCATACATTTCAACTGCTGCAACACGTGAAGAACACACAACCATAGCCTTCAAGCCTTTTGGAATACAATAACTTTTGAAATGATCTGCAATATCAAAACCTATTAAATTAATACGGCTCCTAGCTTCTGAAATAGCCTTGAACCTACTGAATTTATCAGAAAGTTTATCTTTAAGTTCTTGAGGAAGACCCTCTGTCAAACTGTCAAAATAGTTATTAATTGTCAGTGATGGTTCTTCCTGCTTTACTTTACGACCTTCATAAACAAGAGGTACAGTAATACCATCTTCAATAGCTCGTTTCATGGTATAGTTATGAATGGGCTCACCAAAAGTTTTATAGGTATTCTTTTTAGCTTTTGCAATAAGTGGTGTACCTGTAAATGCAATAAACGTTGCATTAGGCAACACCTCTCTCATATAGTTAAACATTGAACTATACTGAGAACGATGTGCTTCATCAACTAAAACATAGAATTTATCGCTATCATGTTCTAAATATTTATTTTTATATACAGTTTCAAATTTGTTAATTAATGTTGTTATAACGATATTATCTTTATTCTTCAGCAGAGAATTAAGTCCTTTTCCGGTCGCAGCACGAACAGGAGCCATTTGTGAATTAGCAAAATTGTCACGAATTTGTTTATCAAGATTTATACGATCTGTAACAATAATAAATCTCGGATTTTCGTATCCTTTTACAGCCTGAATTTTCTTTACTAACATGACCATTGTCAAAGATTTACCACTACCTTGAGTATGCCATATTACGCCACCTTTTGAAGCAGTTTCATCTTTACCATTAATTCTGTCAATAGACTTGTTAATCGCAAAGTATTGCTGATGTCTTGCAATCTTTTTGATATTATTATCAAAAAGTATAAAATTTTGTACTAAATCAAGAATCCTTGCCTTACTTAACAAAGATACAGTAATTTTATCCTGTTCTAAAACAGAACCATCAGGTGAAAACTTTCTGCAAATTTCATCCTGCCATTCAGTTTCATCTTCTCGCCATTCTACAAAATAATCAGCACTCGTACCACATGTGCCATAAAGAACTTTTTGAGGATTCATGGCAATTACTATTTGTGAAAATTTAAATAATTGCGGAATATAATCAGGCATCATATTGCGGACATTCTGATGTACTCCTTCCATGACATCAATGCTTGATTTTTTGCATTCAATTACAACAAAAGGAATTCCGTTAACCATCAAAACAACATCTGGTCTGGCATAACTACCATTAGGCCGCTGAACACTGAACTCTTCAGTTACCTGCCAAATATTATTTGCGGGATGCTCAAAGTCAATGTAATGCAAATCAAAAGACTGCTTTACCGGAACATCACTATCTATAGCAATACTTTCTTCTAAACTAATTCCTAAAGTAATAAGATTATAAATTTCTTTGCTTGCCATTGCCAAGCCCTGCAAAAGAGAAGCATCTAATTCTTTTACTGCTTTTGTAATAGATTCCCCAGAAAAAAGCAGCTCATGACCATTATATTTATAGCTTTGTTTCTGTAAAAAACGAATCAGCTCATCTTCAAATAATACAGAAGATAAATTTTTCCTTTTGCTTTCTGCTTCACTACGTGAAACATATTCATATCCCATACTTATCAAAAGTTGAATAAGCCTGTCCTGACATTCAGGACGCTCGTTAAAGATAGTATGACTCTGCATATCCCCATTCCTCCCGCATAAACAGTAATAGCCAGATTATAAATCCGGCTTTTACTAAACTTATTTTTCTTTCGTTATACCCTTAAACGGTTCATCAGATGATGTTTTTACATCTATAAATCTTCCTGTTTCCGTATCTCTTTTTACCCATAATCCAGTCTTAGGATTATGTACCTGTGTTCTATTTTTTACTGCTCCTACTCTAGCATTATCACCATAAGGTTTATTTTTAGCCACAATATAATCTCCTCATACTCTAACTATACCAGTCAATAATAACTGCTGCATTGCTTTATGTTGTTTTATTAATTTTTCAAGTTTACTTTTATGAAAATATAAATTATTATTAATTTTTTCAAAAATATTTACTACAGAATTAATTATACTTGGATTATAATAAATTTTCGAATTTGCCAAAGTACTTAATTTTATATATGGCATAGAACTTTTCTGTGTTTCTAAACATATTGTTTTTTGAAAATTATTCTCAAGATAATAAAGTACATACTTTATAGGAAAAGTAAAGCTATCTAACACATATGTGCGCTGATAAGCATTAAATTTCCCACAATAATATTTAATGTCTCCAATATCTCCATTGCCTGCAACCAAAAGAGCTTCACAATCAAAAGCATAATTATCAATCTGATATATTTGTTTAGAACATGTAAAAAAAGGATATCTTCCATTTTCTACCATTGCATTAACATCTAGTTTCCCAGTAGATATAGAACATATATCACCTAATTTAACTTTTTCCCAATTGTCTTTTGGTGTAAGTAACCTCTGCATCAAAGCTTTTTTCTGCAATTCTAATTTTTCAATTAGTTTTTCCTGTAAATCAATTGCTTTATCCCATTTTAATAAGATTTTTGCAGTACATTTTTGCTCATATTCATTTGCCAAACATACACTAACTCTTGAAAGTGAATCTTGACTTACATTAATATGCTGAGCCCCGGCAGCATACTTCATAATCTGTTGCCGAGCACCAGGTGTTTTAAGTATCTCATTTAAATAATAGGGCTCATAATCCGATATCTTTTTTCCTCTAATCACAAAACCACTATACGTAGCTGTATTCTCTTTATCCAGATAAACATTCGATTTACCTGCATCCTCAAAAGTTTCAGAACTTCTCTGAAATAGAATATCTCCATATGTAACACTATATTTTTTAAAAGTCTCTTCATCTATGTCCACTTGTCCGATTATGTCATCATAAAATATAGGTTTACCTGACAAAATGTCCACGACACTAATCATCTTAGTACCACTTTTATATTTCTCTTTATCAGCATTAATTCCATTCTGAAATTCCAGTAATTCAGATAATCTTTTTACTTCCCATTCATTTGGAACAATTCCAACCACAGTCTTTTTATAGCCATCAGGAACTTTCCCTGCTTTTATAGTTTCTATTCTTTGTTTTATTTCTTCAAGCATGGTACCCTCCTAAACTATATTTCCAACCACAATACCTGCAATTGCAATAACAGTACCAACTGCAAATGAAACCCAGCCAAAAATTTTATTTTGCCTGGCTTCTTTTGCATTACGTTCTGCCTCATTTTTTGCCATTTTATACAACTCTTTAAGAGTAAGATAATTTTCTTTTAAAGCAAGATTACTTTCTTTCAGTAACTTATTCTGCTCTCTTACTTCTTCCAACTGCTGCAATAAAAGCTTTTTTTGCTCCTGACTTGCTTCTGCAGTTTTAAACAAGGCCTCATCTTTTTTTCTTTTATATTCAGCTAAACTATTCATATCATCTAAAATACTGGAAAGTCTTTTAGCACTATTAACTGTACTAAAATCCAATCCTTGCAAGTTAAAATCATACAAATTGTTCATCTATACACCTATTTTAATTTTTTCTTTTCTATTTCCCGCTCAATTTGTTTAATACTTTTATCCGGTGTAGGCAAATCTTCCGGCATAGTGCCACCAAGCTCTTTGATAGTTTTGCGAACTTTGACACCAACATCATAATGTGTTTTATTGGCTTTTTCTTTACCTTTTATATTTTCTCTGCGCAATTTTTCTTCTGTTTGTGTTGCACGGAATAGATTAGCCGCAAGTTCTGTACTACCCATATGGTCAAGAATCTTCTGGCTTTTTTTCAGCCCTTTATGTTTATGAATTGCCTTCATATCCATTCCGCCATAAAGTCCTTTATACCCATAATTTTGAAAAATTGCATAATCTCGTGGTTCAACAACACCTGCTTTATTTGCGGCATCTGCCAATAATTTATTATGCTTAATCATTTCATTACGAATGGCTAATCGTCTCTGTTCTTCTGTCAATGTATCAAAATTATCAACAAGTTCCTGCTGACGAGCTTTAACAGCAAAATAAGTCTGACCTAAAGCAATAACTTCCTTTTTGGGATCTCCGTTCATCACAATAAGATAACACGCATAGCGGGAAAGCATAATGTCATCTACTCTACGCGCTGCTCCAGAGCCAATCTCGACCATTTTGCCAACATTGGCAAAATGGTCTGAAATACTTTTTCCACTATTTTCACAAGCAATCTTTGCACGCTCGATAACGTCATAAAATCTTCGCCATTGTACGTATTCAAGTACTATTTGCAGTTCTCTTGCATACCAAAACTCTTCACCATACTCATTGATATGCTTAATATTTTCAAAATTTTTTTCACTGTACTTTGCAAGATCACTCATAAGCCAAGCTCCTTCATACATTGCTCCATCTCTTTTTCAAGTAAAGCGATCTGTATTTTTATATCTGCAATCTCTTTATTAACGCTTTCCAAGTCTATAATCTCTTCTTCTTCAAAAGTATCAACATATCGAGGGATATTAAGATTGTATTCATTCTCCTGAATTTCACTAAGAGTTGCTACATGACTGTATTTTTCTTGTTCTGCATTTTCTCCATTTACAAATGCTTTATAAGTATCAACTATTTTCTTAATATCATTAGGTTCACCGTTAGAGCCATCACGCAATTTATTTTTTGCTTTCTCCTTTTTAAAATCTTTAGATGCATCAATAAAAAGGATATCAGTTGTTGTACGTCCTCTTTTAAACACTACAATACATGCAGGAATAGAAGTACCATAAAATAAATTTTCCGGTAATCCTATAACAGCATCAATCAGATTTTTATCAATAATCGACTGACGAATTCGTCCTTCAGATGCCCCTCTGAATAAAACTCCATGAGGAGCAACCGCCGCAACTCTTCCGTTTCCACTCATACTTGCAATCATATGTAATAAAAATGCCCAGTCTCCCTTACTAGCTGGCGGTACACCTAAATCAAATCTATGGTGCCTATCAAGAGATGATTCCATTTTAAACTCTTTTTTCTTGCCTTTTTTAGTCGATTTATTAGACTCCTCTTCATCAACAGAAACCTCTCCGCCGGGATTAAATCCCTCTGCCCACTTATCTTTACTGAAAGGCATATTGGCTACAATACAATCAAATTTCATAAGATTTCCATCACTATCAAGATGCTGAGGATTAGCCAACGTATCACCCCAAGCTATATGTGCATCTTTAATATCATGAATAAACATATTCATTCTTGCCATAGAAATAGCTGAGTTATTTACTTCCTGACCATATATTGAAACTTTATCAAGTCCTCCTTTTTTAGCGGCCCTGATAAGTAAGGAACCAGATCCACATGTAGGATCATATACACGATCTTTTTCTTGTGGATTGACAATTTGTGCCATTACCTCTGAAACTTGCTGCGGAGTAAAGAAGCTACCTGCCTTTTTTCCTGCCATAGTTGCAAATTCACCAATCATATATTCATAAGCGTCACCAACAACATCTGCCGGCACTTCATTATCCTTTGTCTCAATATGGCTCGGTCTTAAATCCAAATCAGCGAAATCATCAAGAAGAGTTCTTAACAACGGATTTTTCTGCTCTTTCTTCCCTAGATTATTTTCACTATTAAAGTCAATTCCTCTGAAAATACCGGATAAAATTGCATTGGAACTCTCAATTCCAGTTAATGCTTCACTTATTTTAGAACCTATATCTACAGCATATTTATTTTTTAATAAATAACCAAAAGTATATTCTTCTTTTAAAACAAATGGAAGATTAGCAATTTGCCTTTCTAAACGGATACCTTCATAATCCTTCTTTAGATTTTCTACACTTTCTTCAAACGTATCACTTAAATACTTAACAAATAACATAGATAGAACGTAATCTTTATAATTAGATGCATCAATATTATCTCTAAAAGTATTTGCTCCCGCCCACAAAGCATTTTTTATATCTTCAAAAGTAGTTTTTTTGCTTAACACTTCATTTGTCTCCACTTATAAGTCCCCCTAACTCGCTTTTGATTTTAGAAAGTTCTAGTTCATTTAACCTGTTTTTTAATTTATAAATCTCTATACTCTTTTGCCATAAATCACCAATACTTCTTTGTTTTTCTATTGGTAGAATTGGTATTTGTATTTTTTCTAAATCGTCTCTGCCAATAGCAGGAATTCTTGCCCCAGATAATGTTTGTATTATCTTCGGAACTTCTTGGTTCAGAACATATGCTAAATATTTAGGATCAACAGATATTGCTGAAATTATTATTAAGTTTCCTGAAGCATAAACGTCATTATCAATTTTATCTATGTAATTAACAAATGACGGACTTATTCTTTTTACGATAATATCACCACTACAAACTTTAGTATCATCATCAGCCTGTACTTTATCACTTAGCACTATGCTTTCTATGATATTATTATCTAGTAGATTAATAGGTGTTAATATCTTATACTCTCGATCTGCAAGTACTTTATTTGCCAAACAAAATTTAATTTTAGCAACATCTTTTAATTTTAACTTCATAAAAATCACCCTATAAAAAAGACCAACGAATGCTGGGCTTCGTTGGTCTTTTTTTAGAACCTAAGCAAAGAACCTAAATTATCAGCCTTAAAATTATTGGCATCAGTTCTCAAATATGAGTTGTCTACAACCCTCACATCTTCGCCGACAGTCCAACCTTTCCATCTGTCATAATACTTTGTTTTTGTACAGTTAGGATTATTTTTTATAAAATTAATCATTTCCTGTTTTGTAAAAACAATAATACCTTGCTGTGTTAAAATGTTAGTACACTTCACCTTTGAAATGAATTCAAAGCCGTGTAAATCTGTTTCATAATGTACTGCATCTATATAGACTATGTTCAGGTCCCCCTTTGTATTTTATTGACAAATGCAGTATCTTCCTGTATACTAGAGTTGCGGTTATAGTATCATAAGATACTGAGCTCTATATCTTTACCCAGCGTTTAGATGTAGAGCTTCTTTTCATTTGTTGGGTTAATTGTATCACGCCGATAATAAAAAGTCAACATTTTTATTGTGTAACTGTATTACACTTATTTTTTGTAGCGTTAATAAGTAAAATAAAATTATAAAGCTCTTAATAAGATAAATTTTAATAACAAAATATTTTATACTTATTACTAATTCTAATCTTTGATAATACTATTCAGAAGCTGCTTATATTCTCCGTCCAAAAAGATGCTACATTAAAAAAATTTGCAAAACCAATGTTTAGTAATTAAAACTTCTAATGAAAGGATGTCTGTCGTATATGAACATTAACAACATTAATGTCAACAAATACCCAGTATCACAAGTCTTTGACCCAGATTCTAAGGTGGTTTTTGAGATTCCTAAATATCAGCGAGAATACACTTGGGGTACTAGGGAATGGGAATCTCTATATGATGACCTCATAGAAAACGATGATGGTTACTTTCTCGGTTCCATCATTTGTATTAATTGTGCTACAGACTCTATCAATGCTCCAAAATTTGAAGTTGTTGATGGTCAACAAAGGCTTACAACTTTAAGCATCTTCCTTTCAGCACTCTATACTACTCTGAATAACAATAAAGAACTGCTTGATGAGGAGCAACAAACAGATATCTTACAACTAAAAAGAAAAATTGTTCTGAAAAAAACACAATCCGATATTCGGGTTGTACCACAAATACAAAACAGTAATCGTGATGATTATCTCGGGCTATTAGCGCAAATTGGTATTATTCCAAATCGTCAGATGCCAAATCATGCTGGCTTACGACGAATCATAAAAGCATATAAATATCTTCTAAAACGTATCAATAATACTTTAGAAGAAACTAATGACAAAGTAACTGCTATGTTCAGGATTCTAGAAAAAGTGAATACATCTATTTTAGTTATAATAGAAGTTTCTAATCATGCTGATGCCTACACACTCTTTGAGTCTCTCAACAACAGAGGTGTCCCATTAACTTCTGTAGATCTGATTAAAAATCTATTGTTGGCTAGATTAGATAGCAAGGGTGAAGAAAATATTGATTACTACTTTACTCGTTGGACTGAAATTCTTAACAATCTTGGAGAAGAATATTCTGAGCAAGAGCGTTTCTTCCGCCAGAATTATAATGCTTTTCGGAAATCCTTAAATCTACCGTTTATCAAAGATGACCGCCAATATCCACTTGGCACCATTGCAACCCGCTCTACACTGTTGGATATTTATGAAAAACTTATTACAAAAGATCCTATCGGAGTATTAGACGAACTTTCAGAAAATGCTGCAATTTATGCTGGTATAGTTCTTAATAAGACAGATGGCCTTACTCAAGCACAACGTGACAGTTATCAAGATTTGCAGCGTGTTCAAGGTGCTCCTTCGTATCTGTTTCTGATGTATTTGGTCAAAAATACCGTATCACTTGGAATTGACTCAAATGATATCGTAAAAATTTGTAGATTACTTGTTAATTTCTTTATCCGCCGTAATTTAACCGATACTCCTCCTACACGTGACCTTAATCGCATCTTCATGTCATACATTGAGGAAATAGAACTAAACAAATATACCGGTGCTAAAATTTACAATAATCTACGTAGTGCACTAATCAATATCTCTTCTTCAGACAAAATTTTTGAAGAAAAGCTTCGTGGTCCTGTTTACGATGATAACAGCAGTGCTACCCGCTTTATTCTCTGCATGATGGCAAAACGTAGTATGACTTTAGAAAACGAAAAGGATTTATGGAGAAAAACCAACAGTAATCAGTATGTCTGGTCTATTGAACATATCTTTCCACAGGGCTCTAATATCCCTGATGTTTGGGTAGATATGATTGCTGACGGTGACTATGAACAAGCCAAAGAATACCAAACCCTTTATGTACACACATTGGGTAACCTTACCATCACGGGATATAACAGCACACTTAGTAATAAAGCTTTTTTTGAAAAGAAAAACCGTAAAGACACAAATGGAAACTACATTGGTTATCGTAACGGCCTTAATCTAAATGATGATGTCTGCGATAAAGATAAATGGACCGTAAATATTATTAAAGCTCGTACAGACCGTATGGTTAAAGAAATCATGTCTATGTTTGCACTATAAAAAATTTTATGTTTTATCGGCAAAATATGCATGATAATATACTAAAACTCCTAAGCTCGTAGAAGCAGAAAAGTAATGAAAGTCATAAAATCAACAAATGAGAATATGGTATATTAACAACAAAAAGGCTGTGGATATTTCTCCACAGCCTTTTTTTACATTCTACCAATTTTCATTGCAATTAACATAATAACACATTATGCCATGTCTTAAAGAAGCGATCATGACACGTAATCGTTGAGAATCAAACAAAGTTTTATGAGCAGTATATTTTAAGAGAGATAATCCTTGAAGAGTTTAATATCAAACATCAAAAGCTTCGACTGGATACTGAGGGACAAAAAGCGATAGAACTTGAAATCAAAAATACGAGCAATCGTGCAGTCAGTTTTATCGTTTATGCGAAATTCTAAATAAAGAGCTTTATCTTTTTCTGCTCATGAATGAAATTAATAATATTTCTGCAAATACTGGCAAAAAGATTGTAGTACAATGGAAATAATTATTAGTGCATCTACATACCCAAAAACATAAAACCTGATCTATCAAATTCATCTTGGCAGCGTAGGTATTCTGCTTTTCGGCGCTTTTATGGTTAAACAACATGTAGTACAATATAATTATACTATTTGCTAATAAAGTAGTACCAGGGGGAACATAAATGGGAAATCGAACATTTGAAGACGTGAAAAGCTATGTAGAATTGCAAGCTCAAGGAAAATGCACAGTATTGAGTGCTAAAACAGAGCAACACTTCGATGATTTAGGTATTGATGTACGCGTTTGGAATGTCAAAACCGATACTGATGGAGATTGGTGGGTAGTTGAGGGCGATGGGATTCCCATGAATCTATATCCCCAAAGTGCATATTATTTTGGGGCAGATGAAGTGTATTCTTTCCATATGGGATTAATACAGAGAATGAGCGCAACCCAAGGTAAATATAGTCCAGAGAATTTTGTAAATAGTGTTACGCTCGATGCAAAAATTGCGCCTCAACTTTTCAGAAAGCTTAGAAGTGTCGCTGCGTTAATTGATACCGCTAAGGAGATTGAAGATTTTCAAGCGATAGGGGTTCAATGCAGAGAAACATTGATTGAACTCGGCAACCACATTTATGACCCTGTAATGGCTGGCAATGGGGAGCAGCCCCAAGCATCGAATTTCAAGCGAAAATGTGAACTATTTATCCAATTCTATTTGAAAGGATCGGAAAACGCAGATTACAGAAGTATTATTAAAAAATTAACAGAATCTACTTGGGATTATGCCAATAAAATTACACATTCGCATAGTGCTACATGCTACGAAGCCTCAACCTGTGTTACGCTTTGTATTGCTCTTGTTGGTGTTTATGAAAATACCCTTCAGAAAGTTTTCGATCCACTTTCTCAATATCATTGCTCAGTTTGCAAAAGTAAGAAATTAAGCATTGATGGTGATGATTCAGATGAAGATGGAATGGTGAAAAAACTATATCTCCACTGTGAAGAATGCGGCACTACAACAGAAGTAGTCTTTGAAGAAAATGATGAAGATAATCCAACCTATATTACGGGTCAAGTTGTAGAATAAAAAGCAAAAACAGAAAAAGCAGGACTATCAAATTCATTTTTGTAGCTTGAATTTTCTGCTTTTCAAAATTATGAGTATGTGAAGACTTTTCTGTAAATTCTGATCTTCTATGATAATTTTGGTAATAAAAAAATTTTTTAAGTATTAAAGAAAAAATTACTTTACTCTATATATAGCAGTTTAAAATTTGCATGTCAATTACAGGTAGCAATTTTTGCTACCTGTAATTCTTTTACATGAACTCTTATGAAAGCCTGCTTTCGTACATTATGCTTAGTTCTCCGTAGACTTTGCTAATGTGCGATAAAGAAGTAATAGAAGTGTAAAAAATTTTGCCGTTCCTATCCGGCACTTAGGGCTGTG
>CALUYU010000055.1 GCA_944325075.1 Candidatus Gastranaerophilales bacterium | reverse complement strand
TAAAGTAGGTTGGGCTTTCAGCCCAACATTAAAATATTGTTGGGGTAGAAACCCCAACCTACAAAAAGCTATTTCTTATGTATCTCGGAAAGCGACGCGTCATGTAAGAGGTGACTTAGTCCCCGCGTTTACCTTGGCAGAAGTTTTTTCACCATACTATTTATCGCCTCGTCGAATTGCATTTACTCTGGCGGAAGTTTTAATAACCCTTGGCATAATCGGAGTAGTTGCTGCTATGACGCTGCCGACATTGATAAATGATTATAAGGCTAAAGAAACTGTTACACGCTTAAAAAAGGTTTATAGTATTTTAAATCAGGCGTATTTGTTTGCTCAGAACGACCTTGGAACTATTGATAACTGGGGACTTGAGATATCTCAAGCAGGAGAAGCCGATCCTGATTCAGGACTTACATCTTCTTCTGACCAGTCAATTGCTAATTCTATATTATTTTGGAGTAAAATTCGGCCTTACATGAAAGTATTAAGAACATGCACAGATAATGAGGACAGCCAATGTTACCGTTATTCAACTTATAGTTTATCGGGTGCTTTAAGAAATGCCGAATCAATGCCTATTGTAATTTTAAATGATGGAACTATGCTTGGTGGAGGTTGGATTCAGAACAATAATTGCAATGGTAACAATGCTTGTGGCGATTTTTGGGTTGATATAAACGGTTCTGCAAGACCTAATACAGCGGGACGCGATATTTTCCATTTTAGAATATATAAAAACACAATTAAACCTATGGGAACTACTGATGATACCAGCAGACCTTTTGAAAGTAGTTGTAATCGAACGATTTCAGGTGCATATAATGGCTATGGCTGCGCTGCATGGGTAATTTTCAATGAAAATATGGATTACTTAAAATGTGACGGCTTAAGCTGGAGCGGTAAACATAAATGTAAGTAATGTTTTTAGTTCCTGGCGTGAATTTAAATAAAAACTTACTATTTAGCTGTAATAAGCGTTTGCAAAAATCTGTTATTTATGTCATTATTTTTTATAATGATGAAATGCAGGGTTTTGCTGTGTATGGCCTGCAAAGTTGAAAAGGATTTTTATGGACTACAAACTAAAAGATACGCAAAGTACTACCGCATTTAACTATGGTTATTTGCTAAGAAAAATTTATCCCTATATAAAACCGGTTTTGGGGCGTGCATTTATAAACCTTGCAATAGCAGTACCTTTGGGGCTATTGGATGGCGTTGTTGCTCTTTCACTAAAGCCTTATCTTGACTTTGTTGTTAATGGTAGTCCTGAGCAAACCTGGACTTTTCTTGGGTATACAGTTCATTTGCAATCCTGGCTCGCTTTTATAATTCCGTTTGGTATAGTAGGTTTTGCACTTTTTCAGGGTGTACTCAAATATGCAAGTAATTACCTTACTGATTGGACAGGAAATAAAGTTTCTAATGCTTTAAAAGTCGATCTGTTTAAAAAATTGACGGATCTTGATCCGCAGTTTTATGATGTAAATTCCTCCGGAATTGTCTTGTCCCGGTTTTTAACTGATCCGGAAACAGCATCAAAAAATATTATTAACGTATTAAAATCATTAATAGCTACTGTTTTTGGGCTTATCGGACTTGTTGCCGTGTTATTATATAATTCCTGGCAGCTTGCAATAATTGGAGTCCTTGTTATGGGAATTGCAATTACTCCGGTTACTCTTATCAGAAAACGGATAAAAAAAGTTTCTAATGCAACAATGGTTGTTTCAGGGAATATGACAACCAATTTTAATGAGACTTTTGCAGGAAATAAAGTTATGGCAGCTTATAACTTGCAAAAAGTTCAGGATAATAAATTTGAGAATCAAATACATGACCAGTTTGATTTAACAATGTCGCTTACAAAACGAGTAGGATGGATGTCTCCTATAATGTATTTTGTTTGCTCCATAGGTATTGCTATAGTTATGGCATACGGAAACCATCTTATTCTGTCGGGGCAGATGACGGCCGGAAGTTTTGCATCATTTGTTACTTCTTTGTTGCTGCTTTACAAGCCTACTAAGAATTTAGGGAATGATCTTGCTAATTTGCAGACAACTTTTGTTGCAATGAGCAGAGTCTTTGAATTATTTGACCTTGAACCACAGATTAAATCTTCAGAAAACGCTCTTAAAATGTCTGGTTTAAATAATTTAATAGAGTTCAAAAATGTTTGTTTTGAATATGAGAAGGATGTCCCGGTATTAAAAAATATTAATCTGAAAGTTTCTAAAAATGAAACAATTGCGCTTGTTGGAAATTCCGGCGGCGGAAAAAGTACTGTTGTTAGTTTGCTGCCTAGATTTTATGATGTTACGTCCGGGGCAATTGAATTTGACGGAGTCAATATAAAAGATTTTGATCTTTATTCTTTGAGAAATCAAATATCATTTGTTTTTCAGGATAATTTTATGTTTTCAGGTACTATCAGGGAAAATATAATGCTTGGAAATCTTAATGCATCGGAGCAAGAAGTAGAAGAGGCCGTGAAACTTGCTCATTTGGACGAATTTCTTTCAACTCTTGATAACGGTCTTGATACAGTGCTTGGCGAAAGGGGCACGACATTATCCGGCGGGCAGCGTCAGCGTGTTGCAATTGCAAGAGCGTTGATTAAAAAGGCTCCTATTGTCATTTTGGATGAGGCAACATCCGCGCTTGATAACGAATCAGAGGCAATTGTTCAAAAAGCGTTGGATAATCTTATGAAAAATAAAACTGTTTTTGTAATTGCTCACCGGTTATCGACAATTAGCAGTGCAGACCGTATAGCAGTAATTCATGATGGTGAACTTGTTGAGCTTGGTACACATGAAGAACTTATAAAAAAACACGACGGATTTTATAAAAAGCTTTATGAAATGCAGTTTAAGTCTCAGGAAGAACCGGTTGGGGTGTAATTATGGCAAATCAAAATATTATTTTAAAAAAATGGTCTGAGCCTTATGTACTTCTTGAAACTTTGAAGAAATCTTATGATATGAAGGATTTGACTTTTGACGGTTTTTCAAAAAATAATGCAAAATCTGAAATGTTTAAATTTTTATCTGACAATCCCGGCAAGGCATTTGGGCTGTACATGAAAAATGTAAACAAATTTTATTTATTCAGTTCTGCTGAAGATATCAGCAGTAAAAAACTTTTAACTGATATATTGGGATTTTCTCCTGATGATTATGAGCTTTCAGAGAGTACAGAAGGTTCTATTGTCTTGGTCGATATGGCAAAAGCAGAAGCTGCTTTCCTATTTTAGAGTGTATTGTTTCATAAACTAATTTAAATATATGATGTAAATTTTTACCTCTGCAATTATAATTCATTTAAGAATAAAGTATGACGGAGGTTTACATAAGTGAAAATAAATTTTGTTAGTTCGTTATTAGCGGGAAGTTTTGCAGTCGGCGCAGCAATTTTAATGTCCGTTAATGCCGCTGAAGTTGAAAAAATGCTTATAGGCAATGACTGGACATGCAGTTACATGAGAAACGGTGTTAATTATCAAACAATTAAAAACGGTATTTACAAAAAAAGAACAAACGGAGAATGCAGTACTGTTTTAAACAGAGCCCGTGCTGTTAAGGATGTCAACGCCGGCATGTGTTTGGGGCCTAATATTCAACTGCAACGAAAAATCGATAATAATATTTATACATGTGAATACTTTAAACAATCTCCGGATGGACTTTATGTTCCCCTCCAACAAGGAAGGTATGTTCACAGACTAAGTTCATATGCTTCTCCTTTGTATGAGGAAAGAGTTATATATGACATAAGCAAAAACAGATGTACAAAACAAGAAGTTAAGTATAGTGACTTGTAATAGGAGAGTTTAAATGAATTTGAAGTATATAAAAATATTTTTACTGGCAGGAATAGTTGCATGTGTTGGTTCTTCTGTATTTGCTGAGCCTCTTAGACTTAACAGTACTTATAACAACGAGCCTTGGGCCTGTTATTATAAAGAAGCCTCATGCGGGTATCAAACATTGAAGTATGGTGGTATCAGAGCCAAAGGAGACTGTAAGTTTTTTATAAATAATGATAGAATAGTTTCTGATATAAAATCCGGAATGTGCCGCGGAGAAACAAAAGCTGTTAAACAGTCTTATGACGGCGCTACATACTTTTGCACTTATTTTAAGCAGGGCCCTGACGGCGGGTATATATTAATGCCAAAGAACAACTACAGATACCGGGAAGTTAAAAATGCCGGAGCAATAACCGATGACCGCGTTATTGCAGATATAAAAAACGGAAACTGCAAAATTATTGAGGGTAAACCAAACAGTAGTATTTGGAAAAGAATTTTTCATAAATAAAAAACTTTCATTATTTCATTCTTCCCCCGGCTATTTCCAGCCAGGGGAACTTTTTTGTAAAACTTGCGTAAACTTTAATATTAGAGTATAATACAGTTTATGGAGAGAAATACCGTTAAATTGCAGGGATTTAATGTTGATACTTTTACATGTGATCAGGCGCTGGAATATATATGTTCAGCCCATGGTATGGTTGTAACTATTAATCCTGAAATGATTCAGTATAGTTCTAAAGATAAGGATTTTGCTGAAATCGTAAAAAATGCAGTCCTTATAATCCCGGATGGTATTGGTGTTGAAATCGGTCTTAAAATTCTAGGACATAGTGTCCGCCGGATTGCAGGAATAGAATTTGCCGGAAAACTTATTGAAAGATTTTCTGAAAATTCTGCCCCGGTTGCTTTTATTGGAGCAAAACCTGAAATTATAAAAAAAGCTGTAAGTAATTTGCAAGAGAAGGTTCCTGGACTAAATGTTTGCTATGTTCAGGACGGATATTTTCAGGATGAGGATAGAGTTCTTGAGGAATTAAAAAATTCCGGAGCCAAGCTTATACTTGTAGCAATGGGTTCTCCTAAGCAGGAATATTTTGTTAAAAAAGCTGTAACACTTCTTCCTGAGTCTGTTGCAATCGGTATCGGAGGAAGTTTCGATGTTTGGTCCGGTGCTGTTAAACGTGCTCCGGAAGTGTTTCAAAAATTTGGGATTGAATGGCTTTACAGGACTATTAAGGAACCTAAGCGATTTAAGAGAATTTTCCCGACTTTACCTTTATTTGTTTTAAGTGTATTTAAAGAAAAAATTTGCGGAGACAAAAGTTATGCTAAATAGATCTCAGATTGAAGAATTAGAAGATTGCTGTAAAGAAAACCGGCAGAATATTATTAAAATGGTTTATAATGCGCAGTCGGGGCATATTGGCGGCTCCCTTTCTTCTGTGGAAATTATGACTGTTTTATTCCATAAATGCATGAAATTGGCTCCAAAGTGGATTAAGGATAAAAATTTTGAGACAAGAGATCGTTTCGTATTATCTAAAGGCCATGTGTCTCCTATATATTACTGTAATCTTGCTCAGATGGGGTATTTCCCTAAAGAAGAGTTAATGACCTTTAGAAAGTTAGGCTCGCGTCTTCAGGGGCATCCGGCAACTTTTTGTCCGGGAGTGGATGCTGCAACCGGATCACTTGGCCAGGGGTTGTCGATTGCATGCGGTATGGCAATTGGCCTTAAACTTGATAAAAATCCGGCTAGGGTATTTGTTCTTTTAGGTGACGGTGAACTTCAGGAAGGCAGTGTTTGGGAGGCGTTTATGAATGCGCCGGTAAGAAAGCTGAATAATCTTATAGCAATTATTGATCGTAACAGACTGCAAATTGACGGCTGTACTGAAAATATTAAGGCGTTAGATAATCTCCCTGACAAAATTCGTGCATTTAACTGGAATGTCATTGAAATTGACGGTCATGATATTAACCAAATTTATGTGGCAATAGAACTTGCAAAATCATCTTCCAAGCCAACGGCCATTGTCGCAAATACGATTAAAGGAAAGGGTGTAAGTTTTATGGAAAACAATGCCGGATGGCATGGTAAGGCGCCTAAAAAAGAAGAATTTGAAAAAGCAATGGAAGAGTTAAAGTAATGATTTTTGATGATCTTGTAAATTTAAAACAGTATAATATTGTATCTGATGAAGTATTGGATTTTATCAGCAAACTTAACATAAATACCCCTGTCGGCAGGTATGATATTACCGATAGAATTTATGCAAATGTTGAAGAATATAATACAAAAAGCGAATTAGATGCAAATCTTGAGGGGCACAGAAAATATATTGATATACAGCTTTTAATTTCCGGTCAGGAAAGGATTGACTTTATTAATATTGACGGGCTTAAGGTTCTTGAAAGTTATGATTGCGTGAAAGATATTATTTTTTATAAAAAGCCGCGTGTTGAATTGAATAAATTATACCTGAACGGGAGAAATTTTGCTGTTTTTTATCCTCAGGATGCCCATGCTCCCGGTATTACAACTTTGGGACTGCAAAATAATGTAAAAAAAGTTGTTATAAAAATAGCGGTTGATTATCTATGATAAATACTGTAATATTTGACTTAGACGGAACATTGCTAAATACGTTGGAAGATTTGTGTGATAGTACAAATTTTGCCCTGAAAAAATTCGGTTTTCCGCCAAGAACTCTTGACGAGGTTCGCTGTTTTGTCGGGAATGGTGTCCGTAAACTTATTGAAAGAGCTATTCCGCAAGGAGAGTTAAATCCGGTATTTTCAGAATGCCTGGAGGTATTCAAAAATCATTATAAAAACAATATGTATAATAAAACAGCTCCATACCCCGGGGTTATTGGAATGCTGGAGGTTTTAAAGAGTAAGGAGATTAAAACTGCTGTTGTATCCAATAAGTTTGACGCTGCGGTAAAAGAATTATGTATAAAATATTTTGACGGGCTTATTGATATTGCAATAGGTGAAAATGAGGCTGAAGGTGTTAGAAAGAAACCGGCCCCTGATAGTATTTTTAAAGTTATTAAAGACTTGCAAACAGATCTTCAACATGTAATTTATATCGGTGACTCTGAAACAGATGTCCAAACGGCTAAGAATGCCGGAACAGAATGTATTGGCTGTACCTGGGGATTTAGAAGCAAGGAGGTTCTTGAAACTGAAGGGGCAAACTATATTATTGAGTCTCCAAATGAAATATTAGAGATTATTGGAGGCTGAATTTGTTAATGGCCGGATTTATTAGGGAAGCTGGACGAATATATTCTGAAATATTCAGGAAAAAAATTCCCGAAAATATAATCATGTCAATTAGAAACCTTAAAACTTCCGGGAAAAAAGTTCTTCTTGTAAGCCACGAATTATCCTTTACCGGCGCACCTATTGTTCTTGTTAATATTGCAGAAATCTTAAAGAAAAACGGTTTTGATGTTGTTGTGATTTCATATCGGGAAGGTCCTCTGAGAAAAAGATTTGAAGAGATTGGAATACCGGTTTTTGCAACATTCGGGGCCCAGTATGATAAATCAGGTTTAGAAAAAATTATTCAAAATTTTGATTTGGTTGTAGCCAATACACTTCCGGTGTATAGAACTGTTGCGCATATTAACGGATTAATTCCGCTTATATGGTTTGTGCATGAGGCAAAGGTTTTTGAAACAAGTATTATAAAGTGGGCAAATTCTTATAAACATGGATGTCCGCCGGTAACTGATGTCTTAAAATCAGTTAAAGAAATTTATGTGGTGAGTGAATATTCAAAATCTGTTATGAAGAAATATTCTGATAATGTTTATGTTCTCCATAACGGAGTTGCTGACGAGTATGTAATCGGTCAGAGAGAGCCGCAAGATAAAGTTGTTTTTTCATGTATCGGAGCTGTTTCCGAACGCAAGGCTCAGGATATTTTTGTTAATGCGGTTGGGGAACTTCCTCCTTCTTATAGGGAAAAAGCAGAGTTTAATATAATTGGAGATTATTCTTCTTCTTTTGGACAAGAGCTTTATAAAAAATCAGGGGCTTTTATAAATTGGCACGGGGCAATTTTAGATAGGGAGCGAATTAAGAAGATTTATAAGAATACTGATATGGTTATTTGTGTCTCAAGGGATGATCCGGCTCCGCTTGTTGTGACAGAGGCTGCGATGTTTGGAGTGCCTGCCGTAATAAGTCAAAATGTCGGATCGGATTATCTTATAGAAAATAATATTAGTGGTTTTGTTATTCCGACGGGTGATGCCGGAGCGTTAAAAAACATACTGATAAAATCCATTGAAAATCCGAAACTTCTTATAGAGATGGGCAAAATTGCAAGGGAAAATTATCTTAAAACAAGTTCAATTGAAAGATTTGAAGAAAATTTTATGCGTATTGTAGATGAAAAATTAAACGGAGCTGATTATGATAAGATTTAAATCAGAGGCCGGAGAATTTATTATAGAAGTAAAAGTTTTTTCAAGAACAAAAACTTTTCGCTTTTTTAGAAATAGAAAATTTCCGTCCGGTACTGTCGAAATTTCAAGAAATTTTCCAAACGAGGGAGGAAATGGCCGGGTTGTTGTATTTGCAGCTTTTTGCCCGGACGGCAGAATTTCAAATCGGCAAATATATTATCTTGAGGGGTTAAAGAAAATATCAGATAAAATTATTTTTGTGGCGGATAGTAAGGTTTTTGAAGATGAACTTACAAAAATAAGCGATTTAGTTTGTTATTGTGAGTTTGGCTATAACCGTGAGTATGATTTTGGCTCTTATAAAAGAGGTTATGAATATGCACTTAAATCCGGGCTGCTGGAAAGTTCTGATGAACTTGTTTTTTGTAATGACAGCTGTTATGGGCCGATTTATTCGTTTGAGGAGTGCTTCATGAAAATGGAAACCAACCCTTGTGATTTTTGGGGAATGACATCTAACGAAAAGTATAAAAGGCATATCCAGTCTTATTTTTATGTTTTTAAATCAAATGTTTTTAAAAGCAGTGCTTTTAGAAAATTTATTTTTGGTATCAGTAGACAGCGGGGCATAAATTCTGTTATAAGAAAATATGAGGCAGAGTTCACAGCTTATCTTGAAAACCAGGGCTTTTTGTCTCAAACATTTGTTCCGCAAAATATTGAAGATATACCAACTGATGTTAATAAAACATTTTATCCTTTGACTTTATTAACAAAGTTTCAAGTCCCGCTTGTGAAAGTTAAAACATTTAACGGAAAATATATTGACAATTTAGAAGAAGATCCGGCAGAAGTTCTTGGGTATATTGAGCAGGTTAACCCTGTGCTTGCCAGGATTATCAGAAAAAATGATTAAGGATGCTTAATATTGTTTTACCTTGCAGGACGATAACAGCAAGTTCATGTTAAAATTTTAGAAGAAAAGGAGTTATCATGCCGTTTGAATTTGAAAGACAAAGCATAAAAGATGTAATTCTGGTGAAGCCAAAAGTTTTTGGTGATAACCGCGGATTTTTTATGGAAAGTTATAAAAAATCTGATTTTGCCACAAATGGAATTGATGTAGAATTTAATCAGGATAATCATTCAAAATCATCTGCACATGTCTTGAGAGGTCTTCATTATCAGGAAGCACCTCACTGGCAGGCTAAACTTGTAAGATGCGGCCGTGGCAGAATTTATGATGTTGCAGTAGATATTCGTCCAAATTCAGAAACTTTCGGGAAGTATGTAAAAGTGGAACTTTCTGAGGAAAATAAATATATGCTCTTTATTCCGGAAGGTTTTGCACATGGTTTTGTGGTTCTTTCCGACGAGGCAGAACTTCTTTATAAGGCCTCGGGAGAGTATTGCCCGGAGGCTGACCGTGGAATTTTATGGTCTGATAAGGATATAAATATTGATTGGGAAATTGATTTTGAGCCTGTATTATCAGAAAAAGATAAAAAACAGCCTTCTCTAAAAGATGTATTTGGAGCAAGGATTTAATTCGGACTGCTAAAAAATTATGAAAGGGTTTTATTAAAATGACAACTATTTTGGTAACTGGCGGTGCAGGGTTTATAGGAAGCTGCTATGTAAGACATGTTTTGAATAAACATAAAGATTATAAAGTTGTGAACCTTGATGCATTAACATATGCAGGAAATATTGATAATCTCAATGATATTAAGAATAATCCTAATTATACATTTGTTCATGGCAATATTTGCGATAAAAAGCTTGTCAGAGAAATTATTGCGGAATGTGACTGTGTCGTGAATTTTGCGGCAGAATCCCATGTAGATCGTTCTATTACCGGCCCGGAAATATTTGTTGAAACAAATGTTCAGGGAACACTGAATCTTCTTCAGGCTTCTAAAGAATTTGGGGTTGAAAGATATTTGCAGGTTTCTACTGATGAGGTTTACGGAACTTTGGGGGCAGAGGGTTATTTTTATGAGACAACTCCGCTTGCGCCGAACTCTCCGTATTCGGCTTCTAAGGCCGGCGCTGATCTGCTTGTAAGGGCTTATCACGAAACATATAAAATGCCGGTTTTAAATACACGCTGTTCAAATAATTACGGCCCATATCAGTACCCGGAAAAACTTATTCCGTTTTTTATCTCAAAATTGAGAAGGGGAGAAAAAGTTCCTGTTTATGGTGACGGGTTGAATGTTCGTGATTGGTTATATGTTTATGATCACTGTGAGGCTATTGATGTTGTTCTTCATAAAGGGAAGATAGGAGAAGTTTATAACATCGGCGGGCATAACGAGAAAACTAATCTTGAAATTACAAAGATTTTGCTTAATGCAATGGGCAAAGATGAAAGTTCTATTGAATACGTTCAGGACAGACTTGGACATGACAGACGTTATGCAATTTCAAATGATAAAATAACTTCAGAGCTTGGATGGGAGCCATCTGTAACATTTGAAGAAGGTATAAAACTTACAATCGACTGGTACTTAACTCATCAGGACTGGATAGAGGCTATTGAAAATAAAAGAAAATTGCAAACGGTTTAAAATAAAAGACTAAGCAGACATAGAAGAACCTAAATGGTAAGAAAATTATTAACGGAGAAAATATTATGCAAAAACAAACAGTTTTGGTAACGGGAGCAAACGGAATGCTTGGGCAGGATTTATGTCCTATCCTGGAAGATAACGGATTTGAGGTTGCCGAAACAGATGTTGAAACAATGGATATTACTGATATCTCTTCAATAAAAAATAAAGTTGAAGAGGTAAATCCTGATATAATAATTCATTGTGCTGCATATACCAATGTTGATAAAGCAGAGGAAGATCTTCAAACCGCTGAGTTAATAAATGCCGTGGGAACGGAAAATCTTGCCCGAATTTGCGGAGAGAAAAATATAACACTGGTTTATATATCGACAGATTACGTATTTGACGGCAACGGGAAAGAACCTTATAAACCGTCAGATAAAACTGATCCTTTGAATAATTACGGATTAACTAAATGGCAGGGAGAAGAGGCTGTTAGAAAATATTGTACAAAGTATTATATTGCAAGAACATCCTGGCTTTATGGACATCATGGCAAAAACTTTGTAGAAACAATGATTTCGCTTGCGTCAAAAACTACAGATGGTACTCCGGCAGAGTTGAAAGTTGTGGATGATCAGGTCGGCTGCCCTACATGGACTTGCGAACTTGCAAACGGAATAGTTAAGCTTATTGGAGAATATGATTTTGGAACATATCATGTATGCGGTTCAGGATACACAAGCTGGTTTGGGTTTGCAAGTGAAATTTTTAAACTTACCGGGTTGAAAGTGAACCTTAAACCTTGTACAACTGAAGAATTTCCCCGTCCGGCAAAACGTCCGCATTATAGTGTGATGGATAACAACGGGATTTGCAGGGATTGGAAGGCTGCATTGAAGGATTATCTCTCTCTAAGAGTTGATTAATCCAACAGTGATAAGCCCGGGTATGTTTGTGTTAAACTTAGCATATGTTAAAGCGCTTATTTCAACGATTAATTGATAAACCTGAAATTATTTTTCTTGTTTTCGGTGTGTTGTTTGGCATACTTTTTATGGTATTAACTCCTCCTTTTGAAGTTCCCGATGAGTCGGGGCATTTGCACCGCGCGGTTGAAACTGCAAACGGAGTTTTTTATAATAAAATTCCTGCCGGAGTTTCTGCTTATGACAATTATTTTTCGCAGTCGCAGAGATTTGGTAATGAGTTTCAATCGGTTGGTGAGAAATTCCATTTCCAAAGCGGCTACAACCCGGTAATGTATTTGGCTTCTGCTGCTGGAGTTAAGCTTGGTGCAGCCTTTCAAAGTCCGGTTCTAATGTTTTATCTTGCAAGAATTTTTAATTTGGTTGTCTGGCTTGTTTTAATTTATTCCGCAATAAAAATTACCCCAATATTTAAATGGATGTTTCTATTTGCGGCGCTTTTACCAATGAGCGTATTTGAGGGAATGAGTTTATCTGCTGATAGTTTTGTAAATAGTTTTAGTTTTTTGTTTTTTGCGTTTTGTTTCAGGCTGATTTCTCCCGTAAAAGAAAAAATTACTGCATCTGATGCCGGAATATATTATTTGATGACGCTGATTTCTTCACTCTTAAAAGGCTGTTTGATCTATCCGGCGTTTTTAATATTTTTTGTGCGTGATAAAAGAAAATGGATTTACGGAATAAGTGCAATTATTCTTGCGGTTATTGCGGGCTTTTTGTGGGTAAGTCATAATTATACGGCTGTTGGGCCCGATGGAAATCCTGTGGCTGCAAAAGCTTTTTTGTGTGCTCATCCGTTCTTATTTTTTGAAAAAGTAATAAGAACAGTGTTTATTTCGTCATTTTTCTGGCTGAAAGGTGCTGTCGGAATTTTAGGATGGCTTGATGTAAAAAGATTTCCGGTATGGTTTTACTTAATGACGCTTGCTGTGTTTATAAGTGGATTATTATTTATCCCGGAAAAATTCAAAATTAATTTAAAAATGCGTGTGCTTGCACTTATTTTAATTTGTTTGTATACCGGCATGATTTTAACTGCTCTTTTTATAACCTGGAATCCGGTTGATGTCTATAAAATCGGTGGTGTTCAGGGAAGATATTTTATTGCACTTCTTCCGTTGTTTTTTATTCTTTTTTCTCCAAATTATAAATTAAGTATAGATAATTTGAAGTTTAAATGTTTTTTAATTGCATACATATTTTTTATGCTAATAATGAGTTCAGTTTTGCTCATTAATATTTACTAAATTTCATAAAAATACAAAAAACTGTTTACTTTTGTATGTTTTTGTTACAATATATTCAGACATTTACATAAAAAGGAAGAGAAAAATGATAAAAACAAAAATGAAATCGCATAATTGCGGAGAACTTAATCTTGGCAATATCGATGAAGAAGTTACCCTTTCCGGCTGGGTGTCGACTATTCGTGACCTTGGCGGAATATTGTTTGCAGAATTAAGAGACAGAAGCGGATTTTTCCAAATTGTTGCTAACCCGCAGATTAACCCTGAAGTTCATAAAATTATGGAAAAAGTCAGATCTGAATATGTTGTTACTGTTAAAGGTAAAGTAACACGCCGTCCGGAAGAAACATATAACGAAAAATATGCAACCGGTCAGGTTGAAATGTATCCGCAAAGTTTGGAAATACTTTCTACTTCAAAAGTTTTGCCTTTTGTGCTTGATGATGAAAGTGTTTCTGAAGATATAAGACTTAAGTATCGTTATTTGGATATCAGACGTGAAGCAATGCTCAATAATCTTAAATTACGTCATAAAATCGTTCAGGCAGCAAGAAATTACCTGAATAATGAAGAGTTTATGGAAGTGGAAACTCCGATTTTGATTAAAACAACTCCTGAGGGCGCAAGAGACTATCTTGTTCCGTCAAGGGTTCATGAAGGTAAATTCTATGCTCTTCCGCAATCTCCTCAAATCTTTAAACAGTTGTTGATGGTCGGCGGGATTGAAAGATATTATCAAATTGCAAAATGTTTTCGTGATGAAGATTTGCGTGCTGACAGACAGCCTGAGTTTACACAGATTGATATAGAAATGTCATTTGTTGAACAGCAGGATGTTATTAAATGTGTTGAGGGTTTAATTGTCGACACGTTTAAAGCTGCTGGAGTTGAAGTTAAGCCTCCATTTATACAAATGCCTTGGCAGGAGGCTATGGACAGATATGGTTCTGATAAGCCTGATACACGTTTTGGACTTGAGCTGTTCGATATCGGAGATATTATTCTTGAATCAGAATTTGAAATTGTTAAAAAGACACTTCTTAATGGCGGAATTGTTCGTGGTATAAGAATTCCGGGAGGGGCTAAGTATTCCAGAAAAGATATAGATGATATTACCAAATTGGCTGTATCTTTTGGAGCAAAAGCTCTTGCAAATATTATTTACAACGAAGACGGTACTGCAAAATCTCCGGTACTGAAATTTGTTACCGAAGATCAGGCTAAACGTATTCAGGAGCGTGCCGGAGCGCAAGCTGGCGATATTATTTTCTTTGTTGCTGATAAACCAAAACTTGTTTATGATATTATGGGAAGACTGAGACTCCATTTCGGAAAATCGTTGAACCTGATTGATGAAAGCAAGCATAACTTATTGTGGATTGTTGACTTCCCTATGTTTGAATGGAGTGAGGAAGAAGGCCGGTTTATGGCAATGCACCATCCGTTTACTTCTCCTTGTATTGAAGATCTCGATAAACTTAAATCAGGTGATCTTGGAAATGTTAAATCTATTGCGTATGATATTGTTTATAACGGAACCGAACTTGGCGGCGGGTCTGTGAGAATTCATTCTTCAGAAGTTCAGTCCGCAATTTTCAAGGCTTTAGGCTTAACGGAAGAAGAGGCAAAAGAGAAGTTCGGATTTATGGTTAATGCTCTTCAATACGGAACTCCACCTCACGCTGGTTTGGCAATCGGTCTGGATCGTTTGGTTGCGTTGCTTGCAAGAACGGATTCCATAAGAGATGTTATTGCCTTCCCTAAAAATTCCGGGGCGAAAGATTTAATGAGCGATGCTCCGGGTGAAGCCTCTTTACAACAATTAAGAGAACTTCATCTGAAAAGTACTGCTCACCTTAACAAGTAAATGTAAATGTTTATAAGCTCTGCTAAATTCTGGCGGAGCTTATTTTTTATATAGAAATAGGTGCCAGAGGCACTTCATAATAACGCTGCGCTTTCTAAGATGCGTAGAAATAATATTAAAACCAATGTAGGTTAGGGTTTCTCCCCCAACTTCCTTTTTCTTTAGCGCAAAGAAAAAGGAAGCAAAAAGAAAGCACTAAGAGTCGTGAGATTTGATTTATCCTTTAAGG
>CALUYU010000054.1 GCA_944325075.1 Candidatus Gastranaerophilales bacterium | reverse complement strand
TTTTACCGTCATAGGCAACTAAATCATCAATATATAATATGTTGCCGTAATAACATTCATCTGCTGAATTATATTCAACAGAGCCAATAAAATTTTTATATTTTAAATATTGTTTTTCAGACATATATTACCTATGCTACTTCAAGCTCATAGCCTAATTCTTGAAATATTTTTGCTATAGTTGAGAATTTTGGTTCTTTTTCACTTTTAAACAAACTGTATAAATGGCTTCTTGACATTCCAACTTTTTTAGCAAAGCCTGATACAGTGTCTTTTGCTTTTATGACAATTTCTAATGCACGATAAAAAGAATTAAAATCACCATCTTCCAAATAATCCTTTAAACTTGCATTTAGAAACAGTTTAATTTCTTCATCTGATTTTAAATCAGTAACTATATAGTTTTCTAAATCTATTGTATGTTTTAATTCTTTCATTGTAACTTTCTCCATTCTTGAAGTATATTTTTGGCTTTTTCTATATCTTTTTGTTGAGTAGATTTGTCTCCGCCATTAATCAATAATACAATTACATTATCTATTTCTGTATAATAAATCCTATAGCCTGCTCCAAACTTAAATCGTAATTCGGAGATTTCATTATCTATTTTTTTATGGTCGCCAAAATTGTTTTCTAAAAGTCTTGTTAATCTGCTTTGTATTCGGGCTTTTGTTGTTTTGTCAAGTGAATTTAGCCATTCTATGAATGGTACTTTTTCATTTTCAAGTGCTGCAATTTTGACAATTCTTTGTTCCATATTTATAGTGTACTCTATAGCAGACAATTTGTCAATATACTTACTACCTATTGTATCAACCCAAAACGACCGTTAACCGTTGGTAAATCTATAAACCGAAAAGGGTCGTGTTTTGGTTGATCGATGTGTAAAATAAAAGTAGGAATAATGTGTTTTTAGTTTACAGGAGGCATTTTTATGACAAATTATGCATATTTAAGAGTTAGTACAGTCCTACAAGACACCGAAAAGAACAAACTTGAAATACTTAAGTTTGCTAATTCTAGCAAACCCGGAAATGTCGAATTTATTGAAGAACACATTACAATACACAAAGCCCCTGTTTTGTTATTATTTTTTGCAAAATAAAAGAGGGCTCAAACCCTCTGTATATTTAAAAAATGCGCTTGGCGCGATTCGAACGCGCGACCTATCCCTTAAAAGGGGAGTGCTCTACCTGCTGAGCTACAAGCGCATATCTGCTATTTATTTCGTTCTACCCAATTGAACTTAATCAGCTAGCCCGTACGACTAATTTAGCAAGAACAAAATTCATTGTCAATAGTTTTATCTTTTCTTTTTTCCCTTTTATTAAAAAAATTTAACTATTTGCATTTTATATCTTCATGATATTATTAAGATATTACAGATTGTAAAAAAAAATATTATAATTTTCTGCGACATAGCAAAAAAAAATTTTTACAAGTATTTATTTATTGGTTTTATATTTAAAAATAGGAGTAGAATATATATGAGTCTATCAGTCAAAAAAATTCCGTTCGGTAATGAAGTTCAAATAACTCAACGAAATTTTGGTATTCCTGCGTTACAGCTGCCAGTGCAACAGCAGACACCGCAATACCAACAACCGTTACCGACACAGCCACTCCAGACTCAAAATATTCCTGCCGTTCAAATGTCCTTTGTCCCACAATCTGCCCCGAATATAAATTATCCTATGGCTCCTGCAGCACAACAATCCTCTTTGAGTGATCCAAATTTTACCAAAACATTGGGATTTGTAAGTGCTGGACTTGCGCTATTGTCCCTCGGTATAACCGGAATTAATGTGGCTAAAAATAAGAATACTAAAAGTATTGCCGAGGCAGTTGAAAAATCAGAAAACAGAATCATGGGCATGCTTGATGAAAAACTGAACCCTGTAAACCAAAAAATTGATAATCTGTCTGATAACCTTGGAAATAAAATAGAAAAAGAAGCCAACGAAAGAATTGGGCTTGGTAAATGGTTAGACGGAATTATCGGAGATGTAAAAAAAGAAGTAGAAAAAACAAAGGAACTTGCTCAAAGTAAATCAACACAAATTATTGAAAGTATTAACTCTAACTTCCTCTCAAGAGAAGTTAATGTTAACGGAATAAAAATGAAGTTAGCCACAACCCTTAACGGTTATGGAATAAATACAGAGCTGCTCCAGTCAAAATTAAGAACAGAATCCGCCAAGAGAATGCTTGGACTTATTGACCGCTCAAATATGGATGTTCCTGAAACAGTTACAATAAGAGTGCCAACCTCCGAATTTAAAGGAATTGCAAGCACCGGGGGTATGTCAATTGTTCCAAAAGAAGTTATGGCGAACCTTGGAGCGTTTGTTAACAGTAAACAAAAAACAAGATTAATAGTAGATATGCCAATGTACCTTGGTGAAGTTGAAAATAACTCAACTTCAGGCAAACAAACTTTCTATGCATTAAATGCTCTTGGTAACGGTAAATTTGCACTGGTTTCAAAACCAATATATAGAGGTAATAAAGAATCCGTAATTCTCGGAAATCTTGAAAAAATTGCCGATACGCAAATTCCTATATACGACGATATTTCACGAACAATGCAAAACGTTGAAGTTTATCTTGCAAGAGGTTTAAAACAAAAAGTTGACTACAATCTTCTGAGAAAATACCTTTCTCCTGAAGACTTGGCCGTTTACAATGAAAGTATAAACCACTATATAAACACAGAGACTCCAAAAATACAAGAAACTTTAGCCCCTCTAAGAAATAAGCTATCAGAGGTTCAGAAAAAAGAAGAAGAAATTATTAAAGCCTCTGAATTACAAAAAGTACGCGATGAAATAAAAGAAACAACAAAATCTATCGGAAATATTGAGCAGGAATATATTAAGACTCGCAATGTAGAAGAAAAACTTAAGCTTGAAGAACAACATTTAAGCGCACTGACTCAAAAAGAAAGATTACAAATCAAATTAGCAGAAATGGGTAAAGAATTGGAAGCTCAAAACCCTGAATTTAAAGCAGTTAGAGAAGAAATAAGCCGTACATCCAAAGAAATTGAACAAATAAAAGAACAATTCAAACAGGAACACGGTACAATTTATAAAAAAGGATTACTCAATGTATCAGGCGATGTTGACGGTCACATAACAGCATCAGTCGAATTTGACGGTGTATTTTATAAAAATGAAAAATTTGATATGAAAGGCCCTAGATTTGACGGTTCCGACGCTAATAAAAATATTTATAACAACAAAACAATAAATTCAGGCGAACCTGAAAGATTTGCATATTTTAATAAGTACTTCTATGAATTTTTAACAAAATCTCATGAGGTGACAAATGAGAAATTAGGAGCTGATTTAATAATCGGAAATGATTGGCAAACCGGCGGCATAAGTGCAATGACAAGATTATTAACCATGGCAAAAGCATCTGTTGGTGATTTGACACCTGAAGTAGCTGAAAAGCTTTACAATACACCGATTGTGACAATCTTGCACAACGCAAAAGAAGCAGGCAGAAGCGCACATTCAAATCCAAAATTATTCAATGTATTATTTGGAGAACATTCCGCAATGATTACTGAAAATGCATACATGCCTGATATAAGCAAATATAATATTCCGGAAGAATTCAGACTTCCTGACAAATGCCTGAATGGTTTAATGCATAGCAATTGCGTTGACCCTCAAACAATGGCTGCATCATATTCTGATGTAATTGTTCCGGTTTCCGATAAATATTATGAAGAAATTGCAACCCAAGGAGTATACGGAAGAGAAAACTTTGAATTATTCAGATTAAGAAAATATGTGTCAGATCATCCTGAAAAATTCAAAGGACACAAACCAATTATTGGTATCACAAATGGAAGTGACCGGGTCAATAACATTTTAACAGAAGAAAATGCAAGAAAACTTGAAGGATTGTTAAAACTTCCTAAAAATTCTCTACAACATTACGACGGTCAGGCTGATGTTATGCAATGGCATAACCATAATAAAAAAGTAATATTAGACCGTGTAATTGCAGACATTAACGATCCTCAAAATCCTATGAAAATAGAATTACCTGAAATGACCGATCTTACCGGCGTTAATGAAAATACAATGATTGTAGCAACAGCCGGCCGTATAGTTGATCAAAAAGGCTTGGATATTTTTGCAGAATCAATTGAAGAATTTTTAAGAAGCCACAAAATTACAGATGGAAATTATCCGGTATTTTATGCTCAGGGAACTGGAGATAGAAGTTTTATAGAAAAAATTCTTGCAGTTAAGAAGAAAGTGGCATCTGATCCTAAACTTGGCGGAGAAGAAGCTGCTAAGAGAATTGTGTTTGCAAATCTGTTCTCAGAACCTGGCCGTTATGATGCGTGCCAGTTAATGTCAGACTTTTCTATTATGTCAAGCTGGTTTGAGCCTTGCGGACTTGTTCATAAAGAAATTGCTGCAAAAAGCGGTGCTATTCCGATTGTTAATGAAACAGGAGGGCTGACATCAGGTTTAACAGACGGTGTAGATGCTATATTCTCTAAATTTAAACCGGAAAACCCTGATAAAGCTTCTGTTATCGGAGAAAATAAAACGAACTTTGCAAATGCAATGTGGCGTGCATACGAAATATTCACCAATGATAAAGCTAAATTTGGTGACATGCTTACAAAATCGTACAAGAATGACTTCTCATGGCTTGTAGATAACGGACCGATGTCTCAATACGTAAAACTGCTTATTGATTTAAAAGTATTAAAGCCTGAGGTTTTACCAAAAGCAGGTTAGTTAATAGATAAATAAATATAATATATAAGAACAGCAGCAGGTTACAAAGACTTGCTGTTGTTTTTATTAGTTAACTTTTATCACATTTTTTATCTTCATCTGTATAATTTATATTTCTTTTTTGTATAATAATTTTGTAAAACAGATTAGCTGAGGGTTAAATGGACAGACTATTTGGAATTTTCGGAATAATATTTATATTTTTATTAGCATATCTGATGTCAAATAACAAAAAGGCTATTAACTATAAAACAATTGGAACCGGCTTTGCACTTCAGGTTTTGTTTGCAATTTTTATATTCAAAGTTCCATTAGGCCGGGCTATATTTTTAAATATAGGAATGTTCATACAAAAAATTCTTGATTTTGCAAAAGAAGGAGGTTCTTTTGTATTCGGCCCATTAATAGATAATGTAAAACTGGAAATGTTTGGCCAGGGCTCAAATATTTTTGCGTTACAGCTTATCTGCTCATTAATATTTATGATGATTCTGGTAAACATGTTATATTATTACGGAATTATGCAGAGAGTAATCCCTATTTTCGGGAAAGCTATGAACAAACTTATGTCTGTAAGCGGCGCAGAGGCATTATCTAATGTTGCAAGTGCTTTTGTAGGACAAATAGCAGCCCAGATTATGATAAGGCCATATCTTGCAAAACTAACCCGATCCGAACTTCTTGCGTCAATGGCGGGGAGCATGGCATGTATATCAGGAGCAACAATGCCGATTTATATAGGAATAGGGATTCCTGCTCATTATCTGCTTGCTTCATCTATTATGGCTGTACCCGGAGCTATGATTATCTCAAAAATTATGTATCCGGAAACGCATGTTCCGGAAACAAGTGAAAACTTTTCTATTACATATAGCAAAAGGAAAAAGCCTTATATAAATGTTTTTGATGCAATCTCATCTGGAGCATCAGAGGGAATGAAAGTTGCAATAAATGTAATTGCCATGATATTAGCATTAGTTGCACTTGTTGCAATGATAGACTGGATCTTGGGAGGAGTTGGAAACCTTATTGTAAAATACCTGCATATTAATTTTGCATGTTTTGATTTAACAACTCTTTCTTTAAGAATGATTTTGGGAAAAATATTTGCTTTATTTGCATATCTTATGGGAGTACCGATTAACGAAGCCACAACAGTTGGAAGTTTAATGGGAACTAAACTCGTATTAAATGAAATGGTTGCGTATGTAGATTTGACAAACCTGCCGCAGCAGTTATCTGAAAAAAGTTATCTGATTGCTTGTTTTGCTCTTTGCAGTTTTGGTAATTTTGGCTCTATAGCCATACAGCTTGGCGGGATTGGAGAACTTGCGCCAAACCAGAGAAAAAATCTTGCAAGACTTGGGGTAAGAGCCCTTATTGCAGGGACTTTGGCATGCTATCTTTCTGCGGCTATTGTAGGTATATTATTTAATTAAAAAATATTTTCATCAACTTTGTGGTATCTAAATAGAGTCGTGAGTTCCGTTTCTATTTATTCTTGGGTAAATGATCCTGCCAGTGCTCATCTAGGTTTTTAATAAATCTATGAGCATCGATTACGTCGTCATAAGAAATAGGTTTTGGGCCTTCCTGGATTTCCAACGGCTGAATGTTTTCCTCCTTAACTTCAACATTAGAAATACCGACAAATGCAACACCGAAACTTTTTCCGCAATTTTGGCACACAAGATGGGTAACCACCAGTCCATTTTCCTGGCGTTTAATCTCAATTGAATGCTCATCAAATCCGCATCTGCACTGTGAACAACATAAATTTGAAAATAAAACCTGCAATTTCTTTTCCATACGCAATAATCCTTTTCAATATATAGTAATATTTTACCTTGTTTATTTTTTCAGTCAAATAATTTTTCATAAAATTGTATTATTTTTCAAAATTACTGTTACATTTTAATTCAGATTGGGCATAATATAAATGTAAAGGTCTGATTTTAGTCATGAAAACTTAGGAGGTTTATCATGGAAGCTATCAACTTAATCTTATTTGGTTTCATCGTTTACACTGCATTAATCGTTGTTCCTAGCATTTGGGAAGAACTTACTACAGAAAGCTAATTGAAAGCCAATCGAAAAACGCCAACGGATTGAGTTTGTTTAAATGAAATTCGCCAAGTAGGAGAGTATGTTAATTATAAAGTGTGGGTTTAACGTTTAATCAATTTAAACGTATAGTTTATTGTGCAAATAAAAACCTGTATATTATAATAAAAACACACTAAAATTGGCGGCCGGATGGTATTTTGCGGATTAATGAAGCATAAGAAGCAATATATACAATTATTTACGCCACAAAATCCGCATATGCAGGCCTATGGATAAAAATAATCTACTTTATTACACTTAATTGTAATATATCCGCCAAATGAAACTTTAGATTTACAAAAAAGACTATCTTCCCAAAATATCGTAAAGAGAAGCTAATGCTGCATCTGTAACGTAATCCATGTCCGCTTGGCCAATAATTAAAGGAGGATTAAAGTAAATTACGTTCCCAAGCGGTCTGAGAATTACTCCTCTTTTCAATGCCTTTTTATATATCTGATAGCCTATTCTAAGTTCAGAGTCGAATGCTTCTTTAGAAGTTTTATCTTTGACAAGTTCTATAGCATTAATAAGTCCGATTGAGCGAACCTCGCCTACATTCTTATGCCCGCTAAATTTTTCTTTGATAATATTGTTAAAATAAAGAGCATTTTGATTCGCATTTTTTATCACAGAACCATCAGCCAAAATATCCAAAACAGCATTGGCAGCCGAACACGCAAGTGGGTTCCCGCTATAGGTGTGAGAATGCATAAACGCACGGCCGGAATTGTAATCAGCATAAAAAGCATCATATATGTCTTGGGTAGTTATGGCCAAAGACATTGGCATATAGCCGCCCGTTAGCCCTTTTGATAAACACATAATATCCGGAGAAACTTCCGCATGATCAAAGGCAAACATCTTGCCGGTACGACCGTAACCGGTTGCAATCTCATCCGCTATCAGGTGAACATTATACTCATCGCAAAGTTTTCTTAGCCTTTTTAAATACAGAGACGGATAAATTTTCATACCAGCAGAACCTTGCAAAAGAGGTTCTACTATCAGCGCACAAACTTCATTCCCAAACTTTTCAAATGCTTCCTCAGCCTTAACCGCGCACTCACAAGCACAATTATCTCTGCAAAATCCGTAAGGACATCTATAGCAATCAGGACCTTCAATCCTTACTATATCCATTAGCATAGGCTTATAAATTTCAGAATATAAATCACAACCTCCAACAGATAAAGCGCCTATTGTTTCCCCATGATATGCATCAGTTAAAGCCATAAAACGTTTTTTCTCCGGATTCCCGGTCTGATAATGATACTGAAAACTCATTTTCATTGCACATTCAATTGAGGCTGAGCCGTTATCAGAAAAATTAAATTTACACAAGCTCTTCGGCAATACTTTGATAAGTTTTTCGCATAACTCAACCGCTCGTTTATTTGAAAAATTTGCAAAGATAACATGTTCAAGTTCATCTATCTGCTTTTTTACTGCAGCATTAATTATAGGATTGCAATGCCCCAGAAGGTTACACCACCAGGAACTTATTACATCCACATAACGGTTTCCGTCCGTATCATACAGATAAACACCTTCACCATGATCTATTACAATAGGAGGTAACTCTTCATAGTCCTTCATCTGAGAACACGGGTGCCAGATATACTTTAAATCTCTATCACTCCAACTCTCCATTTTAAATAATCTCCTTAAAAAGTTTTTCAACTTCAGTATCATTAAACTTTAGCTCTGCGGCAGCATTTTGAGCCTCTGCCAAAATTTTTAATCCCGTTAACCTTTCCATCTGAAGCCTATTATCTTTCTGCATAAAATCATCGCCATCGTATCTGTTTAGTATAATTCCATGAACATTAATATGATTGAATTTTGCATACTCTGCAGTGAGCAGCGTCGAATTTAAAGTTCCTAACCCTGACGAAGCAACTATCACAATAGATAAGCCAAGCCGCTTAATAAGATCAGAAAGAAGTATAATTTTATCATCAATTCTTAATGGGCAGGTTATCCCTCCGGCGCCTTCCACCACAACATACTCAAACTCGTTTTTTATTTTTTCAAAATCCGTAAGAATTTTTTCAATTTTTATAGGATTGTTTTCAATTTGTGAGGCAAGATGAGGGGAAACAGCAGGTTTAAATATATAAGAAACATACTCACAAGGGTTAGATTTAATTCCTGCTGATTTTAAAACGTATGAACAATCACCAGGATCCAATACCCCGTCTACTACTTCTGCCCCGCTTAATACCGGCTTATAGTAACCGCAATTAAAGCCTCTTTCTCTCATCATTTTTACAATTAAAGCGGAAATATAGGTTTTTCCAACATCTGTACCTGTCGCTGTAATAAAAATAGCTTTAGTCATAATAATTTCCAATTCCCAATTGAGTGTAACGCTAACAAAGGGCAATTGCAATAACTTTTGACAATCAAAAAAGCCGCCCTAAACAGAGCGGCCTTTTTCCAAATTTTATATTACAACGCTCCGCCGCTGCCATCATTGAAGTAATCATAATGACGAATGTCATCATAGTTATTAACCGGTTCTGAAGGCTGAGGCTCAGGTTTTTTAGGCTGAGGTTTTGCCTCAACAACACGTTTTCTAAGCAGAGCATCAAAATCAGGTTCCATAGTTAATTCAAAGTGGAAACGTCCGACTTTTCTATCCTGATCAAAGTATCTGCTGTTAATTAACGGATAGCCCCAATATAAACGGGCGCTTAAATCACCCGGGAGCTGAACTCTAAGCCCCATACCTAGGGAAGCCATAAAGTATGTACCCTCATACTGGTATTCATCAACCTGCGGGAACACACCGCCGAAATCAGCAAATACAGCACCTTTTACATATTTTCCAATAAACGGAATCTTTTCACCGCTTCTAGGGCTGGTAATTTGACGTGGCATTAACGGGAACATTAATTCAGCACTTGTGAAGAAACCGTTTTTACCGATCATAGAACCTTCAGCATAACCTCTTACGGTAGCCAGACCACCAGCTTGGAACTGATCTATGTATGGAATATAATGGTTATTTGGTATAACCTGGTAGTTGCCTCTCAATTGACCGATAACACCATGAGAGAAGTCATGCAATCTGACTGCGCCACCGAATATTTTGAAATAATTTGAGTTGCTGTCAAACAATGGGGCCGCATACCCTACACCTTGGTTCAAATACCAAATCCCATACTTAGTATCTTTTCTTAAGTTCAATGCTACATCAATACTTGTAACTTCATCTAAACCTAACTCATCATCAAAACCAAAATCACTCAATAATCCCATCTTGGTTAAAGCACGTTTATAGTTTAAAGCTGCATAACTTTTTAACTCAAAACCAGGTTTTCTAATAAGCGGCTGAGTATAGTACAATGAATAAGTATATGCCCTACTAGTCAGGTCTAATGGAGAATAGCTTCCATACTTAATTTTAGAGAAAGTAGAACTGAACATAAACCCTACACGGCCGTCCTTGCGGTTAACCGGGAAGTTATAATCAGCAAACGGGCTCACAGATCCGCCTGAAAAATAAGTACCTAAACTTAACTTATCTCTATAACCAAATAAACTGTCAGCAGTAATCATAGCACCGCCACGAATACGACCGGTAGTATAACGACCTGCATTATCCATCATAGCAGTTAAATGGAACGGGAAGTTTTCATGTGCTTTCAATTCAATATCGGTTGTTCCGACTTTTTCACCGGCTTTAAGGTTTGCTGTAAGGTTAACACCTTCGTTATACCGGTTGAAATCCATAATATCCTGTTCTAATTCAACGATATCAAAAAGTTCGCCTTCCTGCTGCGGCATTCTGGCCTTAATATATCCTTCTTTGGTCCATCGGTTTTGTTCAACAGTAACATTACCAACTTTACTTTCAACAAGATCAATTCTTATATGTCCGTTTTGAACGGTCTGTTCCGGCAAAAATGCTCTTGCCGTAACAAAACCTCTTTCGGCATAAACTCTGTTAATCTTTTCAACAACAGCTTTTATGTCCGAAATATATACATTTTTGCCTATAAGAGGCTTAACGATTTCATCGATTTCTTCTTTAGTCAAAATTTGTGAAGGTGATACCTCAACAGAGTTAACAAAAACACCCTGCGTATCTGCCCCCTGAACTTCACCCTGCACATATGGATTTGGAGTAACAGCACCATCATCTACTACATTTTCCTGTTTTTTATTTGGGTCGCCTGCTCGTCCGTAATCAGCATATTCCTGGTAGTTTTGCTGGCTTTCTTCCTGATAATACTTCTTTTTCAGAGCGTCTTCTTCATGTCTGTAATTCATACCGCCCTGCATTTGCATCATCTGAATATCTTGGGGTGTAATATTTCCATATTCAACAGAAAAAGCCGGGGTTAAAGATGCAGGAAAAGCAATTGTTAATAAGATCCCTAATCCAATAATTGCTTTTATAAATTTAGTACTTTTGGTTATCTTTTTCATAATACACCTTCAATTTAGTAATTAATCATTTTCTTCCACAATAACATTGTGTTACTTATTTAAATTAATAAAAACCGTTCTTATATTTTTGTTGCTATTTTTTTACAAAAATTCACAAACTAGCAAATTTTTTACTTTAGCTGTTATTATTATAGAGGATATTAGTGAGCGTGTAAAGAAACTTATAAAAAGTTCACATTAGTAAATGATATAAATTAAAAAAAATCATACATATAATGTAACGGTTTTAGACTTCAGTGAAAAAGGAGAGAAATATGGAGAACAAACTTAAATTTTTAGCAATTGGGGCAGTTGCATTTGTAATAGGCTTGAGTGTAAATAATTTTGCAATGTCTGAAGGAACTTGTAATTGTAAAATTGCAGTAGTAGATATTGCTCAGGTTGTAGAATCATCATCTCAGGTTCAGGCCGTAAAAAAAGAACACCAGGCTAAAGCAGAAGAAATAATCAAATATATTGAAAAAGCCAGAAAGGATGTTGCAGCTACAACCGATGAAAAGAAGAAAAAATCTTTAGAAGAAAAATACAATAAAGAACTAAATACGAAACGTGAAGCTATGGAAAAAAATTATTTAACAAAATTACAATCTATAGATAAAAATATCAATACTATTATAAGTGAATATGCAAAAACTAATAAATATACTTTAGTTTTAGCTAAAGGAGCTGTTTTTTACGGCGGCGATGATATCACCGAAGCCCTTAAAAACGCTGTAAAATAAAATTTTCAGAATTATAAAAAAAAAGACGTCGGCAGGTTTGCCGGCGCTTTTTTTTTGAGTGTAGAAATAAGGTAGCAGTCTGGCTGGGAAATAAGAACCCTGATAAATTTTCTTTAAAAAGCGGGATTAGAATTGTGCGATAATCAAACCTCTTCAGGAATATAAAAGTCCGAATTCTTAAGTAATTCTCTAATGTGTTCATAGCAGCAAGCATTATATGTAATCTTTTGATACTCTCTAACAATATTTAAAACATCATCTACAGACATTTTAATAATTCTGCGGTGTCCTTCAATAATTCTAGCCATAAATTCTTCCTTTCTTTAATTATAGAGTTTATACGGCAGGTTCTCAAATAAACTTTCAAGAAATCAGGTAAATGAATTATAAGGAATATTTAAAATATAAATAAACATTTGTAAGATTGACCAAAGGCATAAAATATGATATACTTATAACTGTAAAAGTGAGACAGGAGTTTTAATTTATATGGCATTATGGCAAATATTTTCAATTATAGGAGTAGTTGCAGTTATATTGGAAATAACTATTCCTTCCGGATTTTTCCTAAATTTTGCACTCGCCGGCTTGCTTACTGCTTTAATATCACTATTTGTTAACAGTATTCCGGCGCTGGTAATAGATTTTATAATAATATCCCTACTTTCAATATGGCTCATAAGGCCTTTGCTTATCAGATCGAAAGATTCCGATAAAGAGACCGGACTTGACGGCAAATACATCGGGAAAACTGCCAGGGTAATTGAAACTATTACTAAAACATCCGGTGCAATTACTATTTATGATGAACGTTGGGATGCCAGACTTCTACATGACGGAGACGATATTCCTGCCAGTTCTGAAGTTAAAATTATTAAAAATGATAGTTTAGTTCTATATGTTGAAAAAATATAGAAGAAAGGATTAAAAATGTCACTATTTTTACTGATTCTTATTATTGCTCTCGTAATTTATGTTGCAAAAGGTATTATCATTGTCCAACAGCAGCAGGAAGTTATTATTGAAAGAATGGGACGATACGAAAAGACTCTTGAACCGGGTTTGAATTTTATTTTTCCAATCCTTGAAGCGCCTAGAAGTATTCTTACAAAAGTATCATCCAGAGGAATTGACGGACAAAGTTACGCATACCTAAAACCGGTATACAGAATTGACAAACGTGAACAAATGTATGATTTTCCACGCCAAAATGTAATTACAGAAGATAACGTATCAATAACGATTAATGCACTAATATACTTCCAAATAGTTGATTCAAAAAGTGCAGTGTATGAAATTGCGAACCTCCCTGAGGCAATTGAAAAACTAACCCAAACAAACTTAAGAAACCTTGTAGGTCAAATGGATTTGCAAAAAACATTAACATCAAGAAATACGATTAACACAGAATTAAGAACCATCCTTGATGAAGCTACAAACAAATGGGGGGTTAAGGTTAACAGAGTAGAAATTCAGGACATTTTTCCACCGGCTGATATCCAGGCCTCAATGGATAAGTTAATGAAGGCTGATAGAGAAAAAACAGCAACAATAACGGAAGCTGAAGGGCTTAAAGAAGCAGCTATAAGAAAAGCAGAAGGTGAAAAAGAAGCGGCAATCAGATCTGCGGAAGGAGAAAAGCAGGCTGAAATACTAAGAGCAGAAGGGATTGCCCAGGCAAGAATTATTGAGGCTGACGCTGAAAAAGAAGCTATTAAGAGAATTATTGAGGCACTTGCAGATAAGGGACAGCCTGATAAATATCTTATTGCAATGAAATATCTTGAATCTTTAGCAGACATTGCAAAAGGCCAAAACAATAAAGTTGTTTATATGCCTTATGAGGCTACAGGAATTCTATCATCTGTTGACGGAATTAAGCAGATGTTTGATAAGATTGATAAATAAAACAAAACTACCAAAATTAAAAAGTGAGCCAAGTTTAGGCTCACTTTTTTTTTATAGAGTTATGGAAGTTATGGCAAATTTTTCCAGTATCCTTTTTTGTTAGTTTCAGGATCTATATCATTTATAGCAAACCAAGTACAGCCAAAACCGTTTGCAGATGAACCTGATATTTTATTACAAGGATACCCCGCCCTGGCTCTCTGGTATTCCTCATCAAAATCCATTTCTGCAAGTTCTTCATCTGTATATACTGCAGTTTGCTTATGCCCGGTTAAGGTATCCTTATCACTTAAATAAAAAATAAAAATATCATGTCCCAATTGATTTGGGCCATCAAAACCATTTATATCTACATTTATATACACCTGAAGTTCGATAACAGTAAAGTTTAGCAGTAAACCATTTAGATTCTGGCGCATAACCTTTAAGGCATATGGGCCGGCAATACCTCCATAATCTTGTAGAACTGTTTTATTGTTATATGTTCTCATAGAATTAGGATCTCTTTCTACAGAATGCTCGCCAACGGAATTAACATACATTGATGAATCTTTTGTAAAAGCATAATTTAATGCCTGTATGCATTGCGTACTATTTATATAGGAAATATTTTCTCCCAGAATTCCTTCATAACTCGTACAAAATTTCTTCAAGTTGTCAACTCCAAGTTCCTCTCGAGCTAGTAAGACTACCTGTTGAAGTACTGAAGAGGCCTGCTTGAACTGATTTTCAAGAACATGATGTTTAACATTTTTTATTAATTGCGGAATTGTTAAAGCAGCAACAACACCGATTATACCAAGGGTTATAAGGAGTTCTGCAAGAGTAAATGCGGCCCTATGCGGCATTTTGTAGGTTGGGAATACCTGCCCAATATTTCTAAAAGTTAATGTGGTTGGAGTTTCCACACTAATATTAGATTTATTGATATGGAAATCTGTATATTCTTGACAACGGCCAGATACGTAAACGAGTTCAGGATTACGATTGTCTGATTCAAAAAATTTTATTTTAGAGAAAAACGATTTTGACGATTTCCCTTCTCTCCCTTGAGGTTCGTTACCCCCCCCCCCCCGTATACCGCACTATGATTGACTTTCCCATGTGTTTACCCTCCTTTTTCTTTTATTATACATTATTTTTCTTATTTTTCAAGCCTTGGTTTTAAAATTTAAGTTCCACGACTCATAATGCTTTCTTTTTTGCCTACTTTTTTCTTTTAGCCAAAGAAAAAAGTAGGTTTT
>CALUYU010000053.1 GCA_944325075.1 Candidatus Gastranaerophilales bacterium | reverse complement strand
TCGCCTCGCAAGGTTGCATTTACACTTGCAGAAGTTCTAATAACCCTAGGCATAATCGGCGTTGTTGCCGCTATGACATTGCCGATGCTTATTGCAAAACATCAGAAAATTACAACTGTAGCCCAGCTGCAAAAAGCTTATTCGACTCTATCTCAAGCTTTTACAATGGCACAAAAAGATTACGGAGATATCTCTCAATGGGAGTTTAAACCTGAAAATCCGGAAAACGGCGACACACAATCTTTGCAAGATGACCTTGATATATTTGCCAATAGATACTTGATCCCTTATCTGAAAATTGTCACATTATGTAAAGGAGGTTCCGCTGCTAAAAAAGATTGCTCATACCCATACTATTATACGGATGGAATAAATATTGAAACTTATTATAAAACAGGTAATCTTTATAAATTTATACTTAATAACATAAATACAATATGGCTTGCTTATGATAATAACTCCGGGAATTATACTATGGGGTCTATGCTTATTACTGTTGACATTAACGGTTCCCAAAAGCCCAATACTTATGGAAAAGATATATTTGTAATGGTTTTAAATTCTAATTCATCTAAACTTAAAATGTTTGGAGAGGGGCTTAAACGTGAGACGCTGCTTAACAGCTCAGGCTGGGGGTGTGCCGGCAGCATCAATACCTTCTATTGCGGGGCGCTGATTCAAAATGACGGTTGGCAAATCAAGGATGATTATCCGTGGTTTTAAAAATGGCAACTTAAATCGCAAGCTTACAGACAAAAAATAATAACACTATAAATGTAAATTCAGATTAAGTTTATATAAAGATGCTGTAATTCTGTGTTATACTATTCTCAAGGTGTTAGCAGAAAAGGAGAGATAACATGATACCTATTTTAGATTCAAAACGCCAATATGCTGAAATTGGTGCGGAAGTAGAAAAAGCTGTTTGTGATGTATTACGTTCTGGGTCTTATATTCTCGGTCCTAATACAAAAGCTTTGGAAAAAGAACTTGCGGAGTTTCTCGGAGTTAATTACACTGTAGGCTTAAACTCCGGAACAGATGCTTTACATCTTGCTTTAAGAGCATTAGATATAGGCCATGGAGATGAAGTTATTACAACTGCGTTTACATTTGTGGCAACAACTGAGGCTATAGGTATTGTGGGTGCTAAGCCGGTTTTTGTAGATATAAACCCTGATACATTTAATATTGATCCGGATAAAATTGAGGCTGCCATTACACCTAAAACAAAAGCGATAATTCCGGTTCATTTATACGGCCAGCCTTGCGAAATGGATAAGATTATGGATATTGCTAAACGTCATAATCTTAGGGTTATTGAAGATTGCTGCCAGGCAATCGGTGCTACTTATAAAGGCCAAATGGTCGGCTCATTTGGAGATTTTGGCTGCTTAAGCTTCTATCCTACTAAGAACTTAGGCGGAATGGGTGACGGCGGTCTTATTATGACTAATTCTGAAAAGTTAAGAGATCGTGTTGTTGCATTGAGAAATCATGGTGGAGCTGTTCGTTACTATCATGATGAAATCGGTGTTAACAGCCGGTTAGATGAAATTCAATCGGCTATTTTACGTGTTAAATTACCTCACGTCAAAGAGTGGAATGAAAAAAGACGTGCCCATGCTGCTTATTATAATAAGCTTTTTGCAGATTGTAAGGATGTTGCAACACCTGTTGAAGCCGATAATACTTACTGTGTATATCACCAATATACAGTTAAAGTTCCAAACCGTGATGAAGTTCACAAAATGCTTCAGGAAAGAGGCATAGGTGCTATGTTGTATTATCCGGTTCCTCTTCACTTACAAAAAGTTCATGCTTATTTGGGTGTTGGTAAAGGATCTTTACCTAATACAGAAAAGGATACCGAACTTGTAATTTCTCTGCCTATGTTCCCTGAAATTACTGAAGAGGAGCAGAGAACAGTTGCAAATACTTTAATTGATTGTATTGAAAAATCAAAATCTGTTGCAAGTGTATAAGCTAGTTTAATTAATAAAACAAAAACGGTTCTCAGAGTATTGGGAACCGTTTTTTGTTGTTTGTAGTCCGAATATTTAATCTATCTTGCTTTTTACCTTTAAAAAAAAAAAGAGCCGTTAGGAGTGCGGCTCGTAGGATTAATTCTGCTTGGTTACTATGCTCTGCGGGCTGACGGATTAACGTAAGCGGCTAGCAATGCCGTAAGGGAGCCAAGTACTACTCCCCACGTTAAAGCCGACCGGGTTCTTGCCCGCGGCAGAAAATCCTTAATTGCGTCATAGCTCTTCTTAAGTGTTTTGTTATTTGAAAGTTCAAATAATTTATTTGAAGAAATTGTCCGGCGTTTTGCCAGTGCCGCCAGAAATTCGTGGTAAGCTTCTTTGACTTCAACCCACTTTGTCGGATTGCTTTTTATGTTATATAAACGTTCATTTGAGATATTTTTTACACTGTTTTTGAAAATTTCTATTTTAGATGAAAGCTGTGCTTTTACTCTTGCTAAATTTTCGTTTGCTGTTTTTAATGCAGCTTTAAGATTTTCATCATCCGGAGATTTTTTAAGTGCCTGCTTGGCATTTCTGAATTCTTTGTTAATACTGATATAATCTGTAGACTTTATAGCGTCTTGTAAATTTTTTCGGTTTTCTTTGTAACGTTCTAACATTTCCTCAGGAACGGTGACTTTGATAAATTCTTTTTTCCATTTTGCAGCAGTTTCCCGAACCTGTTCAAAAACCTGGTTTTTGGACGCTCTGTAATCTTGTCGTGCCTTCTTAATGTTTTTGATTGCAGCTTTTTCTTTATCAGTCATGTTGCTGATAAGGTTCTCTGAATAAATTTTGTCGAAAACATCTTTTCTTAAGATTAGTAATCTTTTTAGTGAATACTTTCTTGGTGCCAGTGAATATCCGACGCCTAAACCAATGACTCCTCCTGCAAACGGTTCGATTGCAGGGTTAATCACCAAGGAACTCTCGCTCATAGAACCCCCTTTCATATATTCTCTTTTTTACTCCTAAACTGTGCACACATTTTAACTCTAAAAATAAATTTTTGTTGATTTTTATGAAGAAAATTTACAACTTGTAACATTTTTAAATTTATGATAAACTAAATATGAACGGAGGATTTATGCCTGAAGAACCTATAGTATCAATAATTACACCTACTCATAATATAATAAAGGCCGGATTGACTGATGAATTTAATCTTCTGGTTAGTCTTTTAAGCAAGCAAACTTATCCTGATGTTGAGCATATAATAATTGATAAAGCATCGGATGATGACACGATGCTTTTGTTAAAGGATTATAAAAGTAAAGGATATATAAATTTTTACTCGGAACCGGACACCGGTAAGTTCCAGGCCCTGAATAAGGGGATTATGAGAGCAAAGGGCAAATATATTGCATTCTTAAGCTGTGATGACTTTTTCCATGATATTACGGCTATAACTGATGTTGTGAATATGATGGAAGCTAATAATGCAGATTTTTCATTTGCACCGGCTTATGCAATACACCCTGAGGGTTTTGTATTTTTATTTGAGCCGGCTATATATAATGCTTTTCAGGTTATGCCTTGCTCAAGACAGGCTATGTTCTTCAAAAAATCCGTATTGGAAAAAGAGGGTTATTTTGATGAAAAATTCAAAATAATGGGCGATTTTGATTTGATTATGCGGCTTATGCTGAAACGTTATAAACCGCTGCGGTTTGAGAGAAATTATACAACATACAGATTAAGTGCTAAAACTTTTGATTTCCCGGACAGAGCAGAGGCAGAATGCCGTGCAATTTACATAAAAAATTTCAGAAATCTTTTTCCGCTTACAAATCCGATTGTTGATAAAATTGTTAAATTTTCTGAATTTCCTCCACAGCTGCTTGAAAAGCTTTCAACATACTATCCTCCTGAGGACAAACAGTTGTTTTTGAATGCGTGTGAAGAAATGCACCAATTGAGGGTTGAGGCTCAAAAGGCTACCGGCGTTGAACAGTAATATTTCACTTTGTTATTTCTCTTGTTAGATAATCATAATCTTTGTTATTTTATCGTATACGGGTAATTATCAGGGATCTTCCAGCCGTTACGTCTTATTACTTCTACACACATAGCCGGATTTTGTATACATCTTTGCAAAGATTCTTCTCTTGAATATCTTCTCCTACTTCCAAAAGGTTCAACCCCATATTTTTTTATTTCATAATAATAACCTTCATTATTAGGATCTCTTAATTCAAAGACAAACAACTCCCTGCCATACAGTTCTCGTTTATCTAATTCTGAGCCGCTAATTAATGCATTGTAAGCATAATAATATTTTTTTGCTTTTAATATATATATGAACTTACTTCCATAAGAAAAAACGGCCATATCACCTGATGGGAAATATATACCTACAAATCTCTCATCATTCACTTTGGATTTTCCATTATAAAAACCGCATTCATAGCTTGTAGTTTTTAAATATTTCGCCAGATAAGTTTTATAAAATTCACATGAATTATCAGTATAATTCCAGTATTTTGGATCTCCATTATCAATTGCTGAAGCATTCAATGCCTGATTGATAACTGAATAAAATCTGGCAAGTCCGGTTTCCAATGTCTTATGCCTGTATTCAGTGATGAGACCAGGTAAAGTCATAGCTGCAACAACACCGATTATGCCCAGGGTTATTAAAACCTCAGCAAGAGTGAATGCAGCTTTGCCTGGCAAGGAGAGCCTCTGAATCTTCATTACAAATCTGCGTTTACTTGATAAAACAGACATCAAAGTATGTTTGGCTTTCTGACCAACATTAGTTTTTTGATTGCAGATACCCGAATATTTTTGACGGTGGCAAGATCCTGAACAGAGCTCATGATGACAGTTGTTGTTGTTTATGAAACCTTCTTCAGTACATCCAGCCCTGTTTTTTTGTAGGTTATGGTTTCCACTCGAACCTGCTTTTTTATCTTTCCCACTCACTTTTTTGAACAATTTATTCATAAACTACCTCCTTTTATTATCGAAAAAAAATTGCAGCCTAAAATGGCGAAAAAAGATTTCGCCTAAAGGAAATTCCCCGAAAAAAAAAAATCGTGAATAATATATTCCGAACTCTGCTAAAAATTTTATTTAACCATGCAAAATACCGGATTCCGGAAGCTGAAAAAAACGACCAATAAGGTTTTTGGCCCTTAGTCTGCCCCCCCCCCTATCAGTGAAATTCGTTCTATAATTGAGTTTTGCATGTATTTAATTCCTCCAATTATATATTTATTTTACAACATTTTTAATTCTATTGCAAGATATTATTAAAACTATTGATTATCTTAAAAAAAATGATATAATTATTCGTATGAGAAATATTATTTTAGGTTTTGTAATTGGTTTGAGTGTTATATTTAGTTCGTCTGCAATCGCAGAGGATGTGGTGCCGGTTCAAATCGATATAAGGGAGTATGATGGAATTGAAGTTCCTGCAGGGACTTTTATTCCTGTGGAAAATGCTCAGGAAATCTCTACCCAATATTGTCCGGATGGGTATAAAGTTCAATTTATATCAACAAATGACCTTTATATGCATGATACAAATATTATCCCTGAAAGTACCGTGTTTATTGGGTATATGGATGAAGTTCATGATCCTGTTGTAGGGACGAATGCGTCTTTTAAAGTAAAAATTACAAAAATGGTTTTACCAGACGGTTTTGAAATTCCGGTAAAGGGATATTTATATTCTTCAAATAATAACCAGTTTGGCGGAGAACTTACCCAACCGGCTGAGTGGATTAAAATGCCTCATTATCAAGGGAATATAGGAATCAATACTACTCTGCAAATACGTCCTGGCAGAACGAGAAAAAAAGGTACTCACACAGTTATCCGGGCCGGGGAAGACGGACTTATTATTTTGACGGATCCTTTAACTGTTACACATACCTTAACAAATTGACAAATTTTTTAATTCAAATAAAATGTTAATTGTTAAAGAGTAAACGGATATGTGTGATCAATCAGAAAGGGAATATTTTATGAATAAAAACTTATTTGTCACCTTAGCAGTGTTAGCATTTTCCGCAAATGTATGTTTTTCGGCAGAGAATTATAATTATTCAGCAAATCCGGTAACTCCTTCTTATCAGCCTGCTTATTATAATAATGGCAGTCAGTACCCTAATAACGGGACTCTAAAAGGAAGTGTTGTTACTGTACCGGCCGGACAAGAAATTAAGGCTGTTGTAACTACTCCGCTTAATTCGGCAAATCTTTCCTTGGGGCAGAACGTAACTCTTGCATTGGGTTCTGATTTTTACTATAATAATAAGCTAATTGCGCCGGCCGGAAGTTCTATAACCGGGAGTGTAATAGATGTTTCAAAGGCTAAACGAGGAAGTATGAACGGACGTCTTCTCATAAGATTTACCCAGATTGTTACCCCGTATGGTATTCAGATTCCTATTTCAGCTGTAATTAAAACTACTGACAATACGGGAACTCTTGTCGGAGGGACTAAACTTGATGTAACTAAAGAATATGCCAAAGATTTAACTGTGGGTACTGCTGCCGGAGCATTGTCCGGAGTGGTTTTTGGGGCACTGGCCGGTGGCGACATCGGACGTGGAGCTGCTTTAGGTACAGCTGTCGGCGCAGGCGGCGGACTTGTTAAATCTGTGATCGATAAAGGCGTCGATGTTGAAATCCCGGCAAACTCTATGATAGAATTAGTTCTTACCCAGGGGATTACTGTTAATCCGGCAATTTATAATTCTAATTACTAGTAATTAAGGCAATAATTTTATTTTTATTTTAGAATAGAATTATAATGAAATTGATTAGGGGAAATTGTTGATAGGAAAAAATAATGTCAATCTTAGGTAAATACATTGATAATATTGAAGAAAAAGAGTTAGCTGATAACAGAGGCTACACATTACCTGCTGTTGTCAGAGAAGATCGTGAAAGTTTGTCTATGCGGGAAGCATTTTTCCTTTCCATAGGTGTTCATATTGCCCTTGTTCTATTAGCATGGGCATTATCACTGTTACTTATTTGGATGGGAATCATTATCCCAATGGCTCAAAAACCAAAACCAAAATTAAATGATATCGAATTTGTTCTGGTGGAAAAGGAGGATACTCCGATTAATAAAAATACTCCATACAGAGCACACATAAACTCTAGAGCCGGAGGTCATCATGACCCGACAAGAAAAGTATCAATGCCGTCTCCTGAACCTTCTGCAAGTCCGGCTAAACCTAAATCCGCATCTTCATCCTCTGCAGCTCCTAAGAAACAGCCGCAGGCAAAACCTAAGAAGGAACCATCTTTATTTGAAAAGATAACAAAACCTATTCAAAAGCCGGCTCCTCAGCAGCCTGCTCCCGCTCCTAAAGCGGCACAACCGGCACGCCCGGCCCCGCCGACAGCAAGACCATCTGTTAAGCCTCCGATGACGCCTAAAACAATTCAAAAACCATCTTCAGCTTTTCAGATCCCTGTTCCAAAAGGCGGAAGTAAATCCGGTTCATATGCTACCGGCCCGATAAGCGGCTCAGGTAAAGCTATCAACGGAGGTTCGACCTCTGCAAGCGGTTCTTCTTCAGGCAGTGCAAAATTTGCACCTGCACCGGCATTATCTCCTGCAGGTAAAAGTTCTGGTTCCGGTACTAAATTGGGACATAGCGGCGGCGGTTCCGGCGGCTATGGAAATCCGGGGCCGGGAAATCCTAATGGCAGACCGGGTATTGACGCAATTAGAGAACCGGATTTCGGGCCATATATGAGAGAACTTCAACGACGGATTAAAATGAATTGGAATCCGCCTAAAGGAAATGAAAGCAAACGTGTTGTACTGATGTTTAAAATCGCTAAAGACGGAAGACTTCTTTCCTGCAGTGTATTTAAATCATCAGGACTCCCTAGCGCTGATAAAGCAGCACTTGATGCTGTTAAGCTGACGGCACCGTTCAAGCCTCTGCCGGCAGAGTATAAAAACTCCAGTATAGATATTCAGTTTACGTTTGACTATAACGTATTCGGAGCATCTGGATATTAATTAAAATAACAAAATGATGTAACAGATAAAATAAGAGGATTAAAACTATGGAACTTTTATGGAACTCAATTAAAATGGATTGGCCGGTATTACTACCAATTCTGGTTTGTGCAATATTGGTTGTACAGGTTGTTTTACAGAGAATGTCTGTTTATAATAAAAATAAACGTGATATTAGAATTTTAATACCGAGAATTCAAAAAGAATTAGCCGTAAATAACCTTCAAGGGGTTCAAAATATTGCAATTCAATGCGGCGGAGTCATTGGTGAAGTTATTGAGGAAGCCGCAAGAATTTTTGCGGATCAAAAGGGCGGATTTTCAAGATCATTTGATATTTCTGCTACTCTTGCTACCAGAAAACTTGAAAAACATTTGACTATACTTGGTACAATTGGCGGTGTAGCTCCGTTTTTAGGTTTGTTTGGTACTGTTGTAAGAATTCTTTATACTTTCCAAGATCTTGCCGTCCAGGGTAATCAATCTGCTGCTGTTGCTATGGGTATTGGTTCTGCTCTGATTGCAACTGCATTTGGTTTGATTGTCGCAATTATTGCGGTTATTTTCTATAACTCTTTCCAATCCGTTGTTAAACATTATGAAGACGATTTTCAGTTAATTAAGCTGTTATTCTTAAGTTTTGTTGATTCGGAAGAAGAAAGTTCAGTCTCAACCCCTGCTTCAAATGTTTAGTAAATAAGGAAACGTGAATTATGGCAATGAGTTCTAAAAACGGAAAACTTTTTACAGAGATAAATATAACCCCTTTAACAGATATATTCCTGGTATTGCTGATTATTATGATGGTTATTGCACCGACATTTCAGTCAATGGATAATACAATTTCCATCCCCGAAATTAACAGCGGAATATCTATTGAACAGAAAAATGCTACTGTGTCTATTACAAAAGAGGGTCTGATGTTTGTCAATGGCAAACCTATAGAGCCTGATGCGCTTGTTTCTGAGCTATTAGCAATAAAATCATCATTGGAAAAGCCGGAGCTTGTTGTTAAGGCTGATGAATCCGTAAAAAGTTCCGAGATTATGAAGGTCATGAATGCTGCTCAGGAAGCTGAGTTTAAAAAGCTTATAGTTGCTGGTGAGCCTTTGAGTAAAAAGGAACAAAAAAACTTAGAAGATAGTTTTAAAAAGTTAAATAAAGGAGCGTAAAAATGCCCGGAGAAAGAAAAACTTTTAATGAAATAAATATAACACCTTTAACAGATATTTTTCTTGTGCTGTTAATTATCATGATGGTTATTGCTCCTTTGCTGGATCAACAAGGGCTTAATCTTACGGTTCCGGAAAATGTAGCTCAGGAACAAGCTTCTAATAAAGAATCCAAAATTTTAACTGTAAATGTTACTGCTGATAACAAGTACTATATAAATGGCGAGGAAATTTTGTCCGATGAATTGGAAAATATTCTTAAGACCCAGGCAAAAAATTATCCGGATGGTATGATGATCCAAACTGATGGTAATTCGACGCACGGCGCTATTGTAAAAGTCATGGACTGTGCCAGAAATTCCGGGATAACGAGTATTTCTGTTTCAGAAATATAGTTTTAATTATCTTATTATTTTTAAAAACGGACTTGTATAAAAAATCAAGTCCGTTTTTTGTATATTAATTTATAAGGTTTCAGATACTTGTTTGAGGCCTGAGAGCAGAATATAATTTTATTTAAATTTAAATTTAAATAATGGAGTTTTTCTTTCCATTATATTATATTATATTCCGCAAACAAAAACCTCCAAGGTTTAAGAAAAAAATTGCCTGGAGGCTTTTGTTATCTGTATTAATCGAAAACTTTATTAGTCTTCATAAATCCAACCATTTGTTAAATCAACTTTTATTGGTTTTAGCAATCTCATATAAACAACATCTGTAGGAGTTGCCTGGAGTTTTTCCCCTTTTAAAGTTGCTCTGACAAATTTCATAAACCAATTTCTATCTTTATACAATTCGGCTGTTGCCGGGAAACTTGTGGTCTGATCATTGTTGGTTGTAATCAAAGAATTTTCAAGTACAAGTACTCCGTTACGAACAAACCATTTTCCGCTTCTTACATCTAAAAGCTGTCCTTTAAAGTTTGCTTTTTCGTAAATAAGTATGAATTTGTCGCTGGTAATATAATTTTGTGGCGCTACCGCAACATAAACATCTCCGTCTTTAGAAGACTGGGTAGAAACATATTGTGTAAGTTTTACCGGAATAACCGCTCCTGCAGGAATTGTTCCTACACTTCCTTGAACAGTTGCATTTTCAATAACATATCCTTCTCCGGTTTTCTTTCTCATTGCTTCTGCTAATTTTGCATTAGGGTTAAGTTTTGCCTGTTCTCTCATATTAAAGAGTATTGCTGCTACTTCTGCACGGGTTGCAGGTCTGTCCGGCTCCAGGAGAGCTTTTTCATTAGAGGGTTCAACGACAATCATTCCAAGAATTTCAGATTTTCCAGCGGCAATCAGAAAATCTTCAGAAATAGTATCTGAGTCTGCATATTTTTTATCTAATACTTCTCTGGCCTTTGCCGGACTGATTTGCTCAGTTGTAAGCGCATTAATAGCAACTGTCATTGCTTCTTCTCTTGAAACTGCATCATCCGGTCTGAAGTTTGTATCAGTGTCTGAAGACGATATTAAATCAAAATATAATGCTTTTTGGATTGCATCGTATGCCCAATAATCGTCTGTTATATCTGTAAAATTCAGCGGTTGTGCAACTTTTGTATGCTCCTGCCCCAAGGCTTTTATTGCCATAGAGGCAAATTCGGCTCTTGTTACATTTTCATCGGGTTTAAATGTCCCGTCCGGATATCCTACAATAACTCCCTGATCAGATAATATTTGAATTTGTGATGCGGCCCAATGAGCTGACGCAACATCAGGAAATTGGAAAGCCATTGCAGTATTAAGTGTGAATGCAAAAAACGCTGTTGCCAGAAATGTTTTGAATAATCTTCTCATATCCAACTCTCCTATTTAAATAACCTAATATTATGATACTGTGAATATTTTATTTCCTCAAGTTTTTTAAGTAAATATTACATAATTTGTATCTGGTATTTGTGCAAGGGAGGGCAGCGTCATAATGTCGAGCCTCAGGCACAAAAAGAAAGCACTATGTGTTGTGAGACTTAAATTAAAAACAGCTACTTGAAAAATATAAGAAATAGTATATAATAAAAGAAAAAGGAGGTAGATATATGGAAAAGTCAAGTATAGTGCGGCATACGGGGGGGGGGGTAACGAACCTCAAGGGAGACAAGGGTTTTTGTCAAAAATACCTTTCTTCAAATTTTTCACCAACTCAAAGTTTTCTGTATCAAACGTAAATAAATCTAATGTTGGGGTGGAAACCCCAACCTACATAAAAAACTGCAATGTACGCATATGGAAAAAGTCTGTAAATAATTTTTCATGTCATCCTGAACTAGTTTCAGGATCTAGTCACCGACAAAAATGTGTGACAATCTGCACTGTATCAGGGAAAGAGGTATTAGATAAAGTAGGTTGGGCCTTCAGCCCAACATTAAAATATTGTTGGGGTAGAAACCCCAACCTACAAAAAGCTATATCTTATGCGTCTCGAACAGCGACGCGTCATCTAAGAGAGGACTTAGTCCCCGCGTTTACTCTTGCCGAAGTTTTTTCACCATACTACCATTCGCCTCGCAGGGTTGCATTCACCCTGGCAGAAGTTCTAATAACCCTAGGCATAATCGGAGTAGTTGCAGCTATGACTTTACCAACTTTGGTACAACATTACAAACGCCAGGAAGCCTCTGCAAGGTTGAAGAAGTTTTACAGTGCAATGTCTCAGGCAATAAAACTTTCTGAAACTGATAATGGGGAAATAAAATACTGGGAAAAAATAGAACAACAATATTTAGAAGATGGATCGTCCGATACATTGGCAAATTCGGAATTATCCTATAACTTTTTTATGAAATATCTGGAGCCGTATATAAAATATACAAAAATAGATAAAGCTGTGGCTGTAGATGATCCTGAGAATTCTTATGAATATGAAGTAAAAGTATATCTTTCTGATGGTTCTCTCCTTTATATGCATAATGGTTATTGTATGGATATATATGTTGACATAAACGGCGATAACAGGCCTAACCTTAGTGGATATGATATGTTTAGTTTTTTAATTTGTCCTTCAATTTCAGAGGCATCACTAATAAGTAGTTATTGTGGCTCTAAACGTCGATTCTGTCCTTCATTCGCCGGGAGATATCGTACCAGAGCTCAGGCATTAGAAATTTGTAAGGAAACTCCTTATTACTGTTCCCGTTTGCTGGAAATAGATAACTGGGAATTTAAAGACGATTATCCGTACAAGTTATAATTAATGGGGAAGGAAACTTTCCTTCCCTTTGTATATCTATCGGTCATATAGAATATTGCTTTTAGTGTTATAAGTACACTAATTGTAAACTTTAAATAATTCGCTGATATAGTCTCTGTTGAAGGCTTTATAGGTAAAACAGAAAATAAAATGTAAACTTTTTTAAAAACGCTAGCAAAAAAAATTTTTATTTGTTTTACAATAAATGTAGTAGTTATTAATAAGTGGTGGGACATGAATATACAGCCAATAAATTATAATTTTACCCGAAAGAAGCGATTGTCGCTCGAGTATGAACAGGCACCCTCAAGCGGATTTAAGGATAATAATGCCGAGGTGTGCGGGCAAAAAAATAATAATAGTGGATATAATGTGAATTTTAGCGGTGGCTTACATAACAAGAGTGAGGCTGCCGCTAAGTCGTTTATGGAAAAGTTAATGAATAACAGAGGGTTTGATTGGCTTACTGGATTTGCCGGTGAGCACAATGTTGCAGCAGCTTCTCTTGTAGGACTTTTTCTTGCCGGCGGCTTAAGACCAGCCTTAACAATTTCGTTACCAGGGAAGAAAGATAAAGAAGATAAAATCTATGCGGCCGGTCACTCTATGGCGTCGGGTTTAATCGGGTTCGGGTTCTCAACTTTGATTACTACTCCGCTTGATTCCGGAATTAAGTATATATTTAAAGATGCTAATAAAATGAGACAGGAAGATTTTGATAAGCTCTCCAAAGAAGAAATCGCTGATTATATGCGACAAAATAACGGAGAAGCTATTCCGATAAGAAAATTAAAGAAAGGTTTAACAATTGTTTCTGATAAGGTCGATGAAATAAATGCCTTGAAACATCAATTATATTCTGTAAACGATTTTGTTGAACGCGGCAAGATTTATGCTAAGATTAGAAATCTTGAAAATATCGTAAAAGGAATTGAGACATCAATGCATAATGTAACTGAATGGGTAATAGCAATACCACGTGCAGCATTGACAATCGCTCTTATCCCCCCTATCTTGAAATACGTCTTTCATCTTGAAAAACGACCTAAACAAAAGGAGGTAAAACAAGAACCGGTTACTCAAAATTTACAAAATAATGATGCTTTTTCTCAAAATAGTCAAAATTTTGTAAAAAGCTCAATGAATGATTTTATGGGAGGTGCAAAATAATGAACATTACAATGAATTCTTCCTATAAATTAAATAATAATTATAATAATCTTAATAACTCACGGCAAAACCGTCAGAAAGCTCAGTCTTTTACCGGAATCTCATCTATGTACGACAGATTTTGTAACCAGGTTGGGGTTCATGTTTGCCGCCCGATTTTCAACAATCAGGTAATAGGTAAGCTTGGATACTTATTAAGAAATAGTGAAAATGCAATAAAACACTTTTTGGCAGTAGGTTCCGCAATAACAAGCGGTATGTATGTTAAGCAGACTTTATCAAATAAGGACATGGACAAGGATCGTAAGAAAACGCTTGCTGCAAACCAGACGTTTACATTTGTAATTTCAACTATTATGGCATATACGCTTGATTCTAAAATTAAAAACTGGTGGAAAAAGAAACATGAACAATATCTTAAATTATCACCGGAAGGTAGTGCCGTATGGGATGGAATGACAAAGAAAAATGCTGAAATTGCCGAAAAGAATAAAAGTTTGCCAAAAGAACTTCAGCGGCAGAAATGGTCTATAGATGATTATATAGATAAGTTCGGTAAAAATCATGTAATGGATGAAGAGGCACTAACTAAACTTAAAATGAGAAGTAAAGGTTTTGGTGCATTGAGATCAATTCTTGTATTTGGATTTATATACAGATTTTTCGTTCCTTTGGCCGTTGTAAAACCGACAAACTGGATTTGCAATTGGTATCTTGAAAACAAGAAAAAGAACGCGGCTGCCAACCCGGCTGAATCTGCTGATAAAGCATAATTAATATTAATTAGTAAATATTGAATTACATTGGTAAAACTGAATTGATTTATTTGGGCTACTTCTAATGTTTTCTAATATATAAGATTATGTTGTAATTGATTTTGGGTTTGTCCCTGAGGTGACTGAGGCACTCCATAATAACGCTGCGCTTTCTGAGATATAAATTTATTTGTTCACTTTTTCTTTTTGAATGCAGGCAAAAAGAAAAAGTGAACCGGAAAAGAAAAACTAGCTATTTACCTTCACCGCCTAAGGCGGTGATAAGCCCAAAAGAAAGCCAGAAATGCTGACGCATTTCCACGTTAAGTCTCACTATAGCGCTCATTATATTCGCGCACGTTCGCCAATCGTTAAATGTAGGTTGGTCTTTCAGCCCAACATTAAAATTATATTTTCCGCCCCTTGAAAATTTGAAAAAATAATGTATAATAAAAGAAAAGGGAGGTAAACACATGGAAAAGTTAGGTATAGCAAGGCATACGGGGGGGGGGGGTAACGAACCTCAAGGGAGAGAAGGGTTTTTGTCAAAAATACCTTTCTTCAAATTTTTCACCAAAACAAAGTTTTCTGTATCAAACGTAAATAAATATTATGTTGGGGTGAAACCCCAACCTACATTGAGCTGTGTTGGCCGCATAGAGAAAATGTTGATAAAAAATTCTCTATGTCATCCTGAACTTGCAGCTCCTCTTGTTGCCGACGAAAAGGAGGCTTACAAGGGAGGGTGCTCGCAGAGTATTTCAGGATCTGGCCACCGTCAAAAATGTGCGACAATCTGCACTGTATCAGGGAAAGAAGTATTAGATAAAGTAGGTTGGGCTTTCAGCCCAACATTAAAATATTGTTGGGGTAGAAACCCCAACCTACAAAAAGCTATTTCTTCTGCATCTCGGAAAGCGACGCGTCATGTAAGAGGGGACTTAGTCCCCGCATTTACTCTTGCAGAGGTCTTTTTACCATACTACCACTCGCCTCGTAAAGTCGCGTTCACCTTGGCGGAGGTTCTTATAACCCTAGGCATAATCGGAGTAGTTGCAGCGATGACAATTCCAACCCTATTGCAAAACAGAGTGAATACTGAGGTGGAGAGTAAATTAAGAAAAGTATATTCCGTAATGAATCAGGCAATACTAATGTCAGAGCAGGATAACGGCCCTAAGGAGTATTGGGAGTTTTCTTGCACTCAGGATGA
>CALUYU010000052.1 GCA_944325075.1 Candidatus Gastranaerophilales bacterium | reverse complement strand
AGAAAGATATTTTTGACCAAAAGCCTTGTCTCCCTTGAGGTTCGTTCCCCCCCCCCCCCCGTATGCCGTACTATGATTGACTTTTCCATGTATTTATCCTCCTTTTTCTTTTATTATACATTATTTTTCTTATTTTTCAAGTCTTGATTTTGAATTTTAAATCTCACGACTCATATCGCTTTCTTTTTTGCTTCCTCTTATCTTACGCGAAAATTAATATACCAGAATAAATGATTTTAACTTTCTGCCGTAACCGTCTCCCTTTACAGATATAACATTATATTTATTTTTATAATTCATAGAAGTTGAACTTCCGCCATCCATCGCCATAGCCCGGTCAAACCCCAGTTCCTTGCATAAAGCCTGAACTTCATACATATCCATCGGATGATCATCAGTAATAATCAATATGTGCAAATCTCCGTCCTTAAGCCCGACAACAGTTCTTGCAACTTTATGTAAAACCGAACATGATTCTCTGATAATTTTATCCCCGTCTTTTACAAGAAAAAATTCTTCCTCTAATCTCATATCAGGCAAAATCAAGGGCCCGCCCTGAACAGATTCAACAACAGAACAGGTAAAATCCACCGGAGAATTATGCGGAACAATCTCATAGCGGTATTTACCATCACAGTCAACAACTCTAAATTCGGTTCTGTTTAAAATTTTAGACATATTCTTTCTTAAAACCGGATTAGCCAGGAAGTTCTCATTCATTATAGGATCTTCAATAGTTTGGCGTCCGGTAACAACAAACGACATAGTTTTTTCATTTTCAGGATCGAAAAATCCTCCATTAACGGTTAAAAGAGCTCCGCTCATTTTATGAACTTCATCGTTTGTCATTAACGATTGGGACGCATACACTTTAACCTTTTTACGAGCCTTTTCTCCGCTCACAGTTATATGATATATCCCGTCATTAAAGTCAATATCAATCGGAGTACAAAAAGCCGCTCCAATACTAAAAGTTAACCAACAAATTAAACTAATCAATATTTTTTTCATTACAAATCCTTTGATTTATAAAAACCTATTATACAACCCAAAAACGCAATCGGAGGGAAAATAGCCGTTATAAACGGATGAAGAATTCCCTTTTCTGCCAAAAGGTCAAAGAACGGAAGAGTGATATAATAAACAAAAATACTTCCAATTGCAATAGTAAAACCTACTAATCTTTGTTCTCGCGGTTTGCTGAACCCCAACAGTGTTCCCATAATAGCGAGAAGAACACATACAAACGGATGGAAGAAACGCTGAAGATACTTATTCAGCATATATCTGTATTCCTCATCCAACCCTTCTTTTTTCAAAAGCTTTATATAATTATGCAGGTCTCTATTATTAATTTCCCTCTCTTTTTTTGTTGAATAAGTCATAAGGATATAAGCATTTTTAGCATCTTCTCCCTCAAGAATATCCATATGCTTAATAGGTTCTATAGCAGTAAAAATTCCATCGTTAGAGATCTCATACTTTGTTATATTTTCCAGCTCCCAACGATTAACAAGATACTTGCCGCGCTCCGCAGAATAAATATTAGCTAACTGATGGACATCCGAATATATTTTCTTGGAAAAATCCAGAACGATAAGATTATGCATTACATCGTCCCTGAAACCGGATATAACTACAGCAAGTTTTGGAGCGTTATTTTCATCTTTCTGTGTGTAAATATACTGTGTAGTAGGGTGCCGGTCGTTAATTGCATTAAGCTTCGCGGCGGAAAGCGGGATTAGTTTATCACACGTAAAAAAGCACATCCAGGTAACAATAAGGCTTAAAAACAACACCGGAGCCAGTATCCTCTGAAAGGAAAGCCCGACAGCCCGGAAAATCGTCAGCTCGGAGTCTTTTGAAAGTTTATCAAATGTGAACAAGGATCCCAGTAGCAAGCCAACCGGAAACGCTTTCCCTAAAATTTTAGGAAGTTCATAAAAAAGAACCAATACCGCCGTTTTTGCAGTATATTCACCGGCCAAAGTCTTTTTAATGGTATTCAAAAGCATTTCAGGCGCAATCCAAACAACTGTAAACAGTAAAATCGCCGCAACAGTAGCAAATAAAACTTGCTTAAAAATATATCGGTCGTATATTGAAATCTTAGGAAATAATTTCATTATAAAGCAAAATCCTTTCCTAAATAAAATTCCTTAGCAACCGGGTCAACAGCAACATCAGCGCTTTTCCCCTGAATTTTAATTTTTCCGTCGAAAATTACGTATGCTCTATCAGTAATAGAAAGAGTTGCCTTAGGGTTGTGATCGGTAATTAACACTCCAAGACCTTTTTCTTCCGATATCTTTCTAATATTATCTTTAATTTCACCAATCGCAATCGGATCAATACCTGCAAAAGGCTCATCCAGCAGCATAAAATCCGGGCTGGCAGCAAGCGCCCTTGCAATTTCAACACGACGTCTTTCTCCACCTGAGAGGGCCACAGCTGCATATGAACGCAGTCTGAGAATACCAAACTCGCTCAATAGCTCTTCCAGTTTTCTTTTTTTCTCGTCAACTGTAAGTTTATCATTCATTTCCAAAACAAGTTTGATATTATCTTCTACAGAAAGCTTTCTGAATATAGAAGCCTCTTGTGGTAAATAACCTATCCCAAGTTTTGCACGTTCATTCATCGGCATAGAAGAAATATCTTTATCATCCAGTAAAATATGCCCTTTGTTAGGTTTTACAAGCCCTACAACCATATAAAAAGTGGTTGTTTTTCCGGCCCCGTTTGGCCCTAGAAGACAAACAACTTCTCCCTTGTTTACATAAAACGAAACATCATTTACAACACTTCTATCGCCATATATTTTAATAAGATTTTGCGCCTCAATCCTCATACATTCCCCTTAATCATGTATTGACATTCTACTTGAAATAAAATTACTTTGCAAGTATAAGAGACTGCATGTTAAGTAAAAAATTTAAACAGATTTTATCATTTGAGTTTAACAAAATCCGGAACACGGTTTTTAGCCATTTTCATCTGCATGTATTGCTCTTGCAGCTTATCTTTTTCATCAGGATCCGCAGACTTGGCCTTTTCTGCAATCTGGTGGTATATTTCTGTTTCAGCACTATTTGACTTTATATAAACATCCATTTCCTTTTGCTTTTTAAAGGTATTAACTTTACTTTTATAAGCTATTTTAGGGGCATTAAGCATTGTGTATAGAATAGCAAAACCGCTTATTCCCGCCGCAATAATAGCCGCGGTTGCACCTAACCACAAAAAGGCCTTTTTATTTCCGGAAACTCCATGACGTGTTTTATTAACAATACTTGAAGCCTTTTTGCCGGCTGTTTCAAAAACAAAGTCCCCGTCAAAAATTTCCCACAACAAACGAGCACCAAGAGCAAGTCCGCCAACAAATGTTGCTTTAATAAGGTTCATTGTTTCACCTTTTCGGGAAATAGGATTTGAATTTTCTTCTTTGCCGCCGAATTGGGTGTTATTTTTGACGGTTCCGGGAATTTGGCTGCTTAAAATATAATTTGAATTTACAGGACTTATACTAAGACCCATTGTTACTTACGCGCCCTTTATCATTACACCTTTACCGTTATCGGCCATTTTAACGGTCGTATAATGCCTTACTTTATCATCCAAAGAAACATCTTCATCTTTTATTTCATTATTAATATCGTTATAAATATTGGCCTGAGCCTCTTTTTGGCGGGAGAAAACACCCATTTCTTTTTCTCTTACAACTGCTCCGACTTTAGTATTATAAAGTTTTGACGGAAGTATAAGTATCATACTGATAAGCGCTGCCGCTGCTCCGACTCCTGTCGGAATTTTCCATCCTTTTTTTACACAAGATGTTAATCCGCCAGCAGTAAGACCAATCAAAGAGCTTACTCCCACTGCACTTAATGCTGCAAGATTTCTTTCTGTTTTTCTGTTAATAGGATTTTCGTAACCGTCTTTATCGATTCTTTTTGAGCCAAAAGCCACACCTTTTCCAGAAAATGCATTGATAGCCGGAATTGCCATAGTTACACACTCCTTTCACATAAATTTGCTATGCCCATAATAGTTATATTATAACCGCTTTTGAAGCATTTTTTGCTAGTATATGAAGAAATATGAAGTACCTATGAATACATCACCTATCAGAAATTAAGATAATCTGCTGTTAAGTTTTTCTTCCCATTTGTAGGCAGTCAAAATACTTTGTTCTATATTCTTTTCAGGAGACCAGCCCAATTCTTTTTTTGCCTTTGTGTTGTCTGCAACAAGCACAACCGGATCCCCGGCACGGCGTGGTTTTATATTTACGGGTATTTTTTCGCCAGTGACACGCTCACAACACGCAAAAACTTCTTTTACCGTATTGCCGTCATTCGTGCCAAGGTTAAAATAATTGGTTCCACCACCGTTATTTAAATAATCCAACGCAAGAAGATGAGCAGCGACAAGATCTTCAACATTAATATAATCTCTTACACAAGTTCCGTCTCTGGTATCATAGTCATCTCCATACATTTCAAAAGGTTTCCCTCCCGAAAAAGTGGATTTTAAAATATTCGGTATTAAATGTGTTTCAGGATCGTGCCATTCTCCCACGGCACAGTCTCTATCTGCTCCGGCTACATTAAAATATCTTAGACGAATGCTTTTTAGCCCATATGCCTTATCATAATCATCAAGAATTTTTTCAATCATTAACTTTGTATTTCCATAAGGGTTAATCGGATTCTGCGGATGTTTTTCATCTATCGGAGTATAATCAGGCTCGCCGTACGTTGCAGCAGTCGATGAAAAAACAATTTTTTTAACATTATATTCAAGCATTGCCTTTAAAAGATTTAATGAGCCAAAAACATTATTATAATAATATTTTTGCGGATCCCTAACACTTTCTCCAACCTGGGAAAAAGCGGCAAAGTGTACAACAGAAGTTATTTCATTATTTTTAAATACATTAAGAATATCAGATAAATTTTGCAGATTACCTTTAACAAATTTAAGTTTTCCAAATTGTTTTAGGGTTTCAATAGTCTCAATGTGCCCTGTATCAAGACTGTCAAAAACAACTACCTCTTCACCTTTCTTTAACAATGAAAGTACGCAATGGCTGCCAATATATCCGGCGCCTCCGGTTACAAGGATCATCTTTTACTTTACCTCCTCAAATAATTCTAATGCTCTAAGTATAGCTTTATCCATATCATAATATTTGTAATCTCCAAGTCGGCCAAGAAAATAAACATTTTCCAAAGTTTTTGCCTCCTCAAGATATTTGTTATAAAGGCTTGCATTTTCAGGCTTAGGTATAGGATAGTATCGCTCATTCTTACCTAATTCAAAAAATTCGGAATATTCTTTTGCAATAACAGTCTTATCAGACTTATCATCCAAATAATATTTGTATTCATGTATTCTTGTAAAGTCATAGTTGCAAGGATAATTTACGCAAGCATTCTGTTGATAATATTCCTTATTATAGGTTTCAAATTTGAAGTTCACACTTCTATAAGGTAGTTTTCCGAATTTATACTCAAAAAATTCATCAATTGAACCTGTAAAAAATACACGTTTGTAATCTCTAAGCATTTCCTTTTTAAATTCCGTATTAAGTTTAACCTTAATATTTTTATGATCAAGAATATTTTCAACAACTTTTGTATAACCGTTCAAAGGAATTCCCTGATATTTGTCCTGAAAATACCGACTATCTTTACTTAAATAAACCGGAACCCTGGCAGTTACGGCCCCATCAACATCGTCTGGAGAACTTCCCCACTGTTTTGTTGTGTAATGGAGAAACACTTTTTCATAAACGTAATTTGCAAGGAATTTTAAATCATCATCAGACTGCTTCTGAAATTCAAGTATAGGAACTTTTTTATTGTATTCAAAATTTGCAAGAAGTTTTTCTTCCAATCTTTTAGCCATAGTTTCAGGAAAAACATCATGCAAAGTATTAAAGTTAAACGGAATAGTAGTAGGAATTCCGTCTATAATAGCAATAACTTTATGCATATACTGATTAAAATCAGTAAATTTTTTCAAATAATTCCAAACTCTTTCACTTGAGGTATGGAAAATATGAGAACCGTATTTATGAATCATAATACCGTTTTCATCTCTATAATCATAGCTGTTTCCGGCGATATGCTTTTTTTTATCGATAACAACAACTTCCTCACCAAGTTTTTCTGCAACCTCACGAGCAATAACTGCTCCGGAAAAACCGGCTCCAACTACTAAATTTATACTCTTAGCCACACTTATACTCCTTATTTAACTTACTTTATACTAACATAAATAATTTAATAATAATAAAAATAATAATTAATTGTTAATTTTTAGTTAACAAATCCCATATTTATGAAAAAAAGAGTTATAACGTAAGTGTAGAAAGAAAATAAATTTGAAAGGAGTGTTAAATATGAAATTCTTAGTTAGAAAAGCACCTGAACATTTTATTAAAACAGTTAATGATGAAATTAATTCTTTGCTAAGCAGACATTTTGACAGCTACTTTCCTGAAGCAGCTTACTGGGAAGAAACAGATAAATTTTCAATGCCGGTAGAAATTACTGATAAAGGACGTGATTATGAAGTTAAAGCTGAATTACCGGGGATAAAGAAAGAAGATCTTGATATCGACATTGATAAAAACTATATTACAATCAACGCAGAAAAGCATGAAGAGAACAAAGTTGATGAAAAAAGTTATAAAAAATCCGAATTCAGATATGGTTCTTTCTCAAGAACTGTGTACTTCCCTGAAGAAATAAATGTTGAAAAAACAGAAGCAACCCTTGAACACGGAGTATTAAAAATTGATGCCCCTAAAAAATACACAGAAAAAGACACAAGAAAAAAATTAACTGTTAAATAATAACCAATCTAAAACTCATACTCAAATCTAAAAACTCTGAAAGATAAATTGCAACTGCAGGAGGATTAAATAAAATTTAATCCTCCTTTTTAATTATCGGCAGCTCTATTATAAACTCACATCCATTTTCAGATTTAACACTAATATTGCCCCCATGAAGACGAACTATATTTTTCACTATGGCAAGACCCAGCCCTGTTCCGCCAAGTTCTCGGCTTCTTGTTTTATCAACACGGTAAAATTTATCAAAAATATTATTTAAATGTTCTGAAGGAATACCAATTCCGTAATCCTTTATTCTAATTATTGCATTATCATTCTCTTGAGCTACAAATACATCAATTGATTTTGATTTGGAATATTTTATCGCATTAGTTAAAAGATTTGATACTGCATTTCCAATGAGCTGTGGATCCGCAAATACTATTATGTCATTTTTTTCAGGAATAAAGTTTATTTTAATATCCCCAGCCAGAGGTTTTGCAATCGTTATTGTATCTTCTATTACATCTTGCAAATTAAAAGTTTCAAAGTCCTCCACCTTATTATTCTTTTTATATTCAAGAGAGGCAAGACTAATAATATTAAGGATTAATACATTAAGCCGTTCACAATTATCTTTCAAAATATCCAGACATTTAATAGTCTCTTTATTGGAACGCGGAATTTTTGTGGCAAGAAGTTCGGCCGAAAGCATAATTCCGGTTAGAGGTGTTTTAACTTCATGGGAAAGCCCGGATAGAAAATCTGTCCGGTACTTATCAAAATATTCCAAATCCGAAATTTTTTGTTTTAATTGAGATGCCATTTTACCGATAGTTGCGGCATGCTCAGATAACATACCTTTAGGAACATTATAAATGTTAGTGTTCAGGTCACCGTTTGCAATCTTCAGTGCACTCTCTTGAAGCTTATCAAATGGTATTTTTATATACATAATTACATAAAATGTTAAAGATAAAATTATTATTATACTCAAAAACAAAACAAGAATTATACTCCTTTGATTCTTCAAAAAAGTTTTTACCATATCTTCTTGTAATAAGACTAGTCGCAATATATAACTTTCATTATTTATATATAAAATCTTATCTTCAACTATCATTTTATTTTTAAGTGTTTTTTTATAATTTTTCAGAGTAGATGTTTTGTATGAAGAAATATCTATATTTGATAAATCTACATCTGGACGGGAAGCAGCAATCAGTTTTTCATCTTTATTCAATATAAAAATAGCAATATCACGATCTTTCAAATCGTTGCAAAAAACTTTTAAATCATCAAATTTTCCGTCTTCCAAAAGAGGGACCACGGCCCATTGAACAAGTTTTATCTGATAACCAATTTCATTTTGCTCTTCTTTTATAAATGACTCATAAAACTTGAAAAACTGATTCGTAAGCAAAGTTATTGATATAACCACAATTGCAACAACAATAAATATAAATAAAAATAACGCACGAACATGATGTTTCATTGTAATCCCTTAATTCTGTAACCTATACCACGAATTGTTTCTATATCAGCACCAATATCACCTAATTTTTTTCTTAAGTTTAATATTTGAACATCTACAGCCCTTTCGCAAACATCAAAACCATCATTTCCACGGAGAGCTAAAATGAGTTGATTTCTAGTAAAAACACGGCCTTGATTTTTAATAAAAAGCACAAGAAGTTCAAATTCTGTATACGTGAGTTTAATATTGTTATTATCAACTTCAACCGAACGCTGATCAAGGTTAAGCCTTAGATTTTTATAGTTTAAAATATCTTCACTTTTGTCAGTAGACGGGAGTTTTATCTTAGGAACAGACCTAAGTTGTGTTCTTACTCTTGCAACAAGAACTTTCAAGCTAAAAGGTTTTGTTATATAATCATTGGCCCCAAGCTCCAAACCAAGAACTATATCACTTTCTTCATTTTTTGCAGTAATCATAATAATAGGAATTTTGCTTGTTTCCTTATAACTTTTCAGCTCCCTGCAAACAGTCAATCCGTCTATTGTGGGCAGCATTAAATCCAGTAAGATTAAATCAGGCATCCATTCTTTTGCAATATTAATTGCAGATTCACCGTCATTTATAGAACGAATATTATTAAATCCGTTTGAATTTAATGTCATTGTAATTAAATTACAAATATCTTTTTCATCGTCCACTACAAGAATTTTTGAATTGAACATACTACTCTCCAGACTGATTTTTTATTTTTTATATTTTGTTAATTTTTTGTTAGCAGATTTAACAAAAAACTAACACGACTTATATATGATTAAACATGTTATAAAAATAAAAAAATTACAAGAGACTCAAAAAGAGGCGAATATGAATAGTGTAAAACTCGCTATAATTATACCCTGTTACAATGAAGAAGAAACCCTGCCCCATACATTAAGCAAACTATGGGGAGTAATACATGAGCTAATACGGGATAGAATAATTTCACCGGATAGCTTTATATTTTTGGTAGATGACGGAAGTAAGGATAAAACATGGGAAATAATTCAAACAGCCCATAGCCGTTCATTCTGTAAAATTAAAGCTGTCAGGTTCTCCAGAAATTACGGAAACCAGGCGGCAATTTTAGCAGGCTTGGAAGAAGCCAGAAAACTTGGGGTTGATGCAGCATTAACAATTGATGCAGATTTGCAGCAGGATGTAAACAAAATCGGAGAATTTGTTAAAGCTTATAATGAAGGATACGACATAGTTGCAGGGGTAAGAAATGATAGAAGTACCGATACTTTTTTCAAAAAATTCTGCTCAAATGCTTTTTATAAAATAATAAACCTTCTGGGTGTTAATATTACCCCAAATCATTCTGAATTCAGACTTATAAGCAGAAATACACTAAATGTGCTGGCCGGTTTTCATGAAAGAAATATATTTTTAAGAGGTTTATTTAACGAACTTGGATTAGACACAAAATATATTCCGTTCGATGTACAAAAGAGGGAATACGGTGAATCTAAATTTTCATTTTTCTCTTTAATGCAGCTTGCAATAGACGGGATTGTCTCATTCAGTATATATCCGCTAAGATTTGTGTTTGTAATCGGGGTGTTAATATCTGTCACAAGTTTTATTGTAGCTGTTTTAATTATATTGGATCAAATCCTTAAGTTTACAATAATTACTAATATTGAACTATTTAAAATATGGATGACATTTATATCCGGAATACAAATTTTATGCATAGGAATTATAGGAGAATATATAGGGCAGGTTCTGCTGGAAGTTAAGGGACGCCCAAGATACATCATATCAAAGGAGCTTGAATAACATTTATGAATTTTTTTACAAAATACAAAAAATATTTTATTGGAATTGGAATAGTTTTAGCAGTATATATACTTTATTTTCATAATATCTGGGCATACAAACTTATGGATGTAGATGAGACCAGATATATTGATATGGCAAGAAGAATGTTTTATAAAAAGGATTTTCTCACATTATATCTGAACGGAGAATATTTCTTTGAAAAACCGCCTTTATATTTTTGGCTGGAGAGTTTATCGTTTGCAATATTTAGAACAGTAAGCGAGTGGAGTGGACGGATACCGGTTTCAATCCAATCACTGCTGGCTGCCGTTGCTGTGTACTTTGTATCAGCAAAAGTTGTATCAAAAAAATTTGGACTTATGGCTGCTCTGATACTTGCAACCGGATTAGAATTTATTATACTTTCAAAAGTTGCAATGCTTGATATGCTTTTAACATCATGTATTACAATCTCTACATTCTCCGGATTAATGACATTTTTTGCAGAAGAAAAGCATAAAAAATATTTCTGGTGGATATTCTATATATTTTCAGGGCTTGCGGTTATGGCAAAAGGGATTCCGGGATTTGTAGTTCCGTTTGGAGTAATGTTCTTTTGCGGATTATATACAAAACAATTTAAACAATTTTTCAAGCCGATATTTTTCATCCCGGGGATAATCCTGTTTTCAGCCATAGTACTTCCGTGGCATATTGTTATGTTTAATCTGCACGATCCTTTATTCTTCAATGAATACATAATGAAGCATCATATTGCAAGATTTTTAGGATCTGATGTTATAAATAGGGAAAGACCATTCTATTTTTATTTTCTTGCAGTTTTATGGGGCTTTTTCCCTTGGATATTCTCGTTCTTTGCAATGCTTTTTGATAAACTTAAAGGGGTAAGATACAAATCTTACGATGAATTATCTAAAACACAAAAATATATTACATTAAATATTATCGGAGCAATATTTACATTTGCATTCTTCACATCTTCAGGCACAAAACTTATTACATATATACTTCCGCTTTATCCGTTTCTTGCAGTAATTCTTGCCGGATACTGGAATGATGAAAAATCTACAAAGTCGTTTAAAATCTCATGCATACTTTTAAATTTTGTACTTTTGTTAACCGGAATAACTGCAATTTTCATAGGGTTATTTTTGCCTGAACAATTATACAGCGATATTAAAGAACTGCAATTTTTAGCAATCGTGCCATTTTTAATTGCAGGTCTGCTTGCAGTTATTTATTTAAGAAAAAATGATAAAACAAAATTATTTGCAGTTTACTCAATTTTAATGATAATCATGTCGGGTTTTGGAGCTCATCATTTTTTCAATATTAACTACAAATTCGGCCAGAACGATTTAATGAACTTTGCAGAATATGCAAAAAATACACAAGAACCTATTGTAGCATTTCATTGCGGCAGGAAGTACAGCCTTTTATATTATTCCGGACAGGATAAAATCAAATTAATCGGGCCGCCGGACTTTGAAGAACTTACCAACGTAATAAATAAAAACAGCAATATAGTTATTACTGCCAGAAACAAAGAATTGGCTGAAATTAATAAACATATAAATTATAAGATCATTTTACAGGGCAGAAGATATTCTCTTATAAAGCCTGAAAATACATAAATTATCTTACCGGAACATAATTTATTTCAGCTTGTTCGTCAGTTGCCTCAAGCTTAAAAATAACAGGACGAAGTCCGTCATTACAACTACATATGGCAACACCCGGAACTTTAATCCAGTCGCCGTAATAGAAAAGATCTTTTTCAGCACCATGAGACAGCGCAAAAACATATTGATAAATAGCTTTCCAAGCCTCATCACAAAAGCCCTCAGGTTTAGCATAATCAGCATAAAAAACCTGGCCGGCCTTAAGCATAGGACAACAGGTCAAGCCTTCAACGCCGTATTCTGCTGCCAATTCTTCATCAAGGGTTGTTTTTAAAACAGTTATTTTTACTTTTTTCATAATATATTTTCCTCTTTTATACAACTTTTAAGTATGAACAAGTGAACCAATCTTTCCCCACAACCCGGGGTTACAACAATTTGTTCTAAAAATAAAAAAACTAACAATATTAATTTATATAGTTTTCTATTTTTTGTTTTTTGAATGCTTTAGACGCTTAACTCTACAGCCGGCAATTTTTAAATCTCTAATTAATTCTCTGAATGCCGGAATCCCCAACATAGTACAGTCAACAGAAACTTCATCATTGGACTTTTTATCAATAATATTAAGCTTGCAATAGTTATCAGAAATCAAATTGTCATGTGATAATTCCATGTAAGAAGTAAACTCTTTATCATCCAGGCAATATGATTTTTTTACACTGCTTAAATTTTTAATGGTCAAATACCCGTCGTCGGTAATTTCAATAGTAATATTTCCGGGTATCAGAACTAAATACATTAAATAAAGTGTAATTAAACATGCTATTGTATATAGAACAAAATCGTTTTCAATAAAAAATGCCAGAATAATTAATGATGCAAATCCGACAAATATTGAAAATATCATTCTTTTCAGGATTTTAAATAAGCTGCTTTTATAAATCTTCATCAAACCACCGTTAAAATTAACTTACTTCATCAATCCTAACATAAATTGACATTAAAAACAATACATATGGCTATGTATTATCTTCTGAATATATTTTGATATAATAGAAAAAGATTATTACACCATCTTAGGAGAAACAGTGAAAAGAAAATCAAAAGGAATAACTCTTGGAGCAATTGCAGCAATAAGTTACGGAACAAATCCGTTATTTGCCCTTCCGCTATACGCATCCGGCATGGGGGTAAATTCCGTACTTTTTTACAGATACACTCTTGCAGTAATTATATATGGTATATGGCTCAAATTTCACAAAAAAATTTCCTTAAAAATTTCACGAAAAGAATTTATACCGTTACTAATCCTCGGGCTCTTTTTTTCACTGTCATCGCTGACACTTTTCGAAGCATTCAAATACATAGAGGCCGGGATTGCCTGCACAATTTTGTTTATATATCCGGTACTTGTTGCAACACTTATGGCAATATTTTTTAAAGAAAAGATAACTAAAACAGTATTGCTTTCTATTTTAATGATTACAATAGGAATATATTTTCTTTATATAGGCAAACCCGGCTCCGGGTTGAATATTCAGGGGGTACTTATTGTACTTTTGTCAGCTCTTTTATACGCGCTATACATTATAGGGGTAAAAAATATTAAAATAATAAGACATATTAACAGTGCAAAAATGAGTTTTTATGTAATGCTGTTCGGACTGCTTGTATACATATTTAACCTGAAATTCTGTACACAGCTCCAAATCCCGGATAAACCCGTACAGTGGATTTACGCCCTGGGGCTGGCACTGTTTCCGACAATTATATCTCTTGAAACAATAACCGTTTCAATAAAGCTGATTGGCTCTACAAGTGCCGCAATATTAGGTTCTTTAGAACCAGTTACTGCCATATTTATAGGAGTCCTCGTTTTCCACGAACATTTTACACTAAAAACAGCTGCCGGAGTTCTCGCTATACTTTCCGGAGTTTTATTAATTATAGTCAGAAAAAATCTTGTCAAAAATTGAATATAATCTATAAACTTAACTAACATTTTCTGCCGGATAGTTTTCCTAAACAACTTTAAAGCTAATCCTTTCAAATAAATTTATCTTAATATAATGACCATTAGTCATTGACCTTAAGTCAATAATGCGGTATAATTGACACGTAAACAGTTTTATACAAGACAGGAGATTAAACTATGAAATACAGAAAACTAAGAGGAATAGAAGTTTCGGCGGTAGGAATGGGCTGTATGGGGTTCAGTCATGGATACGGAGCTATTCCTGCTGAAGAAGAATCCATCAGACTGATACGTAAAGCTTATGACTTGGGCTGTACATTATTTGACACTGCGGAAGCTTACGGCCCATATACAAATGAGGAGCTTGTCGGGAAAGCAGTAAAACCATTCAGGGACAAAATAATACTAACAACAAAATTTGTGCCGGTATTTCAGCCGGGGCAGGAAATACCAGAAGGAAAGCTCAGCAAAAAGGGAGTTACGAATGCACTTAACGCCTCATTAAAAAGACTTCAGACCGATTACATAGATATCTACTATGAACACAGAGTTCCGCTGGACAGTAACGTTGAAGAAGTTGCCCAATGGATGGGAGAATTTATTAAGGAAGGTAAAATTCGTGCCTGGGGCCAGTCACAGTCAACAGAAGATCAGATAAGGAAAGCACATGCAGTTACTCCTTTAACTGCAATACAAAGTGAATATTCAATGATGGAGAGAATGTTTGAAAAAGACGTAATTCCTGCCTGCCGGGAATTAAACATTGGTTTTGTTGCCTTTTCACCAATGGCAAGCGGCTTTCTAAGCGGGAAATACAACAAGAACTCCGAATATAAAGGTGATGATGTAAGACGTGTTATTACAAGATTTACACCTGAAAACGTTGAAAAAAACCAGCCGCTTCTGGATTTACTTCATGAGGTAGCAGATAAAAAAGGAGTTACTCCGGCCCAAATTTCATTGGCATGGATGCTTCATAAATATCCTCATGTTGTCCCTATTCCGGGCATGAGAAAAGACGAAAAGGTTATCGAAAATCTTAGTGCAGCAGAAATTGAATTAACAGAAGAAGAATTTAATAACATCGAAACAGAATTAAATAAAATAACTATTTACGGTAACAGAACAGATCAGGATATAGAAAAATTAGGAACCGTAAAATCTCAGGATTTTAATAATTGAAAGAATTTTTCAGGATAGAAAATTAAAGCGCCTTTATTAATGGGCGCTTTAATTTATATTGAAAAAAATCAAATAATAATATATAATATAATTATGGATAAGCATACAAAAGAACGGAACTCGCAAAACTCAATCATAGAAACAGTTTCCCTAAAGGGGGGGGGGGCAGCTTAACAGCTTATTCCAAGGTTGGCAAGGCCTTTCGACTGTTACATCATGCTATTTTTTCTTAAATTTTTCATTCTTTATTTCTTTTAAATTCTTTTCATTTCCGGTTCTCAATTGCGAGTTTCGGCAGAATATATTTTGTTTTAGGCGAAATAATATGCTTTCGCCAATTTGTTGTGCAAATTTTTTTTAATTAAGGAGGTATTTTATGATTAAATTGTTCAAAAAAGTTGTTGACATAGATAATGTTGGTTGGGCTGAAAGCCCAACAATAAAACTTTGTTGGGGTGGAAACCCCAACCTACAAAAAAGCAGTGTGGGCCGCATATGGAAAAGGTCGATAAAAAATTTCCCATGTCATCCTGAACTCGTTTCAGGATCTTACCACCGACAAAAATTTTCGACCATCTGTGCTCAAAAATCTAATGTTGGGCAAGTATGCACAACATACAATAATATTACGTTGAATACTGAAGAGCGCAGCATAATAGTGTCATGCCTCAGGCACTACTCGCCTCGCAAGGCTGCATTTACGTTAGCGGAGGTTCTTATAACCCTAGGCATAATCGGTGTTGTTGCTGCAATGACATTGCCGACGTTAATTGCCAAGTATAAAGACTATGAGCTTGCAAACCGAACTCGTAAAACAGTTTCGGTAATAAACCAAGCCATTCAGCTTGCACAGGCCGCATATGGAACTCCAGGTGATAACTCATCTATGTTTAATATAAGTAAATCATCACCTGAAGTAACAAAGGAATTTTCTAAATACTTTAATGGAGCTCAATACTGCACCGCAGATACAAACAACAAAAGATGTATGGATTTACATTATAGTATTAAATATAACAAAGCTACAGAATCAACTTCCGGAACAACAACAACCGCCACAATGTACAACTTTCCACGGATAGTATTAGGGGATGGAACTGTTATCGCAATATATCAGTATCCAACTGAATATGATGAATACGAAGGAGTAGTATATAATCCTAATGGCTCCATTAAAAAAGATGAAAACGGAAATATCATTTATACTACTTATAGAAGATCGACTCTTGCAGAGATAAGATTTGATGTGAATGGAAGCAAGTCCCCGAATCAGTTTGGACGTGATGCATTTATTCTAATGGTATATAAAAATAAAATAGCAATAGAAGGCGCCTTTACCTATGGACCTGATAGCCTTAAGAATATTTTAAACGGAGGCCTGCCAATATATTCCGACTATGTTCCGGGTGCACCTTTTGAATGGTAAATTATAGCAAAGTTAGTTTTTTTTCGGATAATCCGATGAAAAGTATACTACATATAATAAAGCAGGTTGATTTCTCCTCAAGCTCAGGAATATAATAGCAGCTATTTTAAAAGCCAGGTTTTATATAAACAGTTACCTTCCGGGCACCAACGGGACTTACTTATATAATCATTGAAAG
>CALUYU010000051.1 GCA_944325075.1 Candidatus Gastranaerophilales bacterium | reverse complement strand
GGGGGGGGGGGGGTAACGAACCTCAAGGGAGACAAGGGAAAACACCAAAATTAGCTTTCTTCAAATTTTTCACCAAAACAAAGTTTTCTGTATCAAACGTAAATAAATATTTTGTTGGGGTGAAACCCCAACCTACTTTTATTCCCGTATCATCCCGCCGGCGGAGCATTGTAATGCCGTGCCTCAGGCACCACTCGCCTCGCAAGGTCGCGTTTACGTTAGCGGAGGTTCTAATCACTCTTGGTATAATCGGAGTTGTTGCCGCTATGACGATTCCAACCCTATTGCAAAACAGAGTTAATACCGAGGTGGAGAGTAAATTAAAGAAAGTATATTCCGTAATGAATCAGGCAATATTAATGTCAGAGCAGGATAACGGCCCTAAGGAGTATTGGCCGTCTGCTTGTGGAGCTGGCCAAAATATTACATGTGAGGAGTACTACAATAAATATATTCTTAAATATTTAAAAGGGATTTCATATAAGACGTTTTATTTAAATACTGATTTTAATATTGTAATATTCTTTACGGATGGATCAGCGCTTATAGGAAAAAATATTTATGATTATTTCTTTTATCCAAACGCAAGGAATTTTGAACTAAACTCATTTGGGGAATATGCGGATAATGGCATGCTTTATAGAAACGAGCTTGGAAGGACTTTTTTTTCATTTAGGTTTTTACCTGGAGAAAATATCCCGAGTGAAAAATTTCATTTCAAAAGAGGGTTTGAGCCGTATAAACATGGATTAGAGGAATTTACGTTTAACAGTGTCAAAAATGGCTCATATGCTTGCACTGAATCTGTACCTGTTCCGGCCTATTGTACAGCATTAATTCAGTTAAACGGCTGGAAGATACCTAAAGACTATCCGTTTAAGGTTCGCTGAGTAAATTCATAAATGAACAGCTGAACAAATTTGTACACAGAAAGCCATTAAAATCCGTGTGGTAATTGCCGGATAGAGAAATCTTACTTCTAAAAATATTTTCTCTGCTGACTTTGCCACTCCACTTCTAAACCTGCTTATTGGGGAAATACACACTGAAAAATTTTATCTTAACAGCACTTGTTAGACGTCCTGAGGCTCTTCAGGCATTTCTTTTTTAAATGTACATTTCGCATTTGAGCATTTTAAAGTTGTACCTTTTTTCGTAACAACTTTTCCCAAAAGGGAGCCGCAATCCGGACATTTTTCACCTGTTGGCTCGTTCCACATAACATAGTCGCAATCCGGATATTTATTGCATCCGTAAAAGACGGTTCCACGTTTGGATTTTCTCTCAACGATTTGTCCCTGCCCACATTTTGGACAAATTACTCCTGTTGATTTTATCACGGCTTTACGTGTTCCGCATTCAGGGTTTATGCATTCCATGTACTTCCCGTAAGGCCCCGTTTTATATACCATATCTGATCCGCATTTGTCACACTTCTCGTCGCAAACTTCCGCTTCTGCAGGTGTTGTTTCAGCCCCTTCATTCATTGCGTTAAGCGACATTGCTGTTTTACACTCAGGGTAACCCGAACAGCCAAGGAATTGTGTCCCTTTTCTGCTTGTTCTTACAAGCATAGGTTTCCCGCAATTAGGACATTTTACGTTTGTTTCAATTTTAACTTTTTCACCTGCTGCCATAACATTGTTTACGTTTTCCATAAACGGCCCGTAAAAATCTTCCAAAACCTTATTCCAAATAGCCTTTTTCTCGGCAATCTGGTCTAACTTTGTTTCCATACCTGCCGTAAACTTGTAATCCATTATGTCCGCAAACTGGGCAACGAGCTGTTTTGACACAGTTCTTCCAAGAATTGTAGGTTTTAAAGCTTTGTCAAGTTTTTCAACATAGCCTCTGGTTTGGATTTTAGTAATAATTGAGGCATAAGTAGACGGCCGGCCTATACCGTATTCTTCTAACGCTTTAACAAGTGTAGCTTCAGAATATCTTGGAGGCGGCTGTGTAAAATGTTGTTTTGGTGTAACTTTTTTGCAATTTAGGATATCATCTTTATTCAGATCCGGAATTTTTTCTTTTGGAGCATTTTCGTCTTCTTCTGCATCGTTATATAGTTTTAGGAAACCATCAAAAGTAATTTTACTTGTACTGGCTCTTAATGTATAGTCGCCTGCACCTATTTCAACCGATTTGTTCGCAACTTCCGCACAAGTCATTTGGGATGACATAAATTTATTCCAGATAAGTTTATACAAACGATATTGTTCATTTGAAAGATATTTTTTTATGCTATCCGGAGTTCTCTCAGGGTAAGAAGGTCTGATTGCCTCGTGTGCGTCCTGGACATTTTGTTTGCCTTTGGCATAAACATTTGGAGTTGCCGGGTAGTATTTTTCTCCATAGTTATTTAGGATAAAATCTTTTGCCATATCTCTGGCGTCATCGGAAATTCGGACACTATCCGTTCTCATATAGGTTATTAAACCTACTGCACCGTTTTCAAGTTCTATACCTTCATATAATTTTTGCGCAATCTGCATGGTTTTTTGAACCCCGTATCCAAGTTTAGAACTTGCTTCGCGCTGTAATGTTGAAGTTATAAAAGGAGCCGTTGGTTTTCGTTTTGTATTTTTATTTGTAACCTTTGTAACTTTATATTCTGTTGATTTATCCGCCAGAAACTCTACTATTGCCTGAGCTTCTTCCTCATTATGAATTTCGATTTTCTTATCTTTATATTTTGAAAGTTCAGCCTCAAAAACTCCGCCGTCTTTTTCAAGTTCAGCATGAATAGACCAGTATTCTACCGGTATAAATGCTTCAATCTCATCTTCGCGTTCACAAATCATTCTCAACGCAACAGACTGAACTCTTCCTGCCGAAAGATGATAATTCCCCATCTGTTTCCATAGAACCGGGCTTAGCTTGTAGCCCACAAGTTTGTCTAAAATCTGCCGGGTCTGCTGGGCTTTTACCCTGTCCATGTCAATAGTTCTGGAATGCTCTACCGCATATTTAACAGCTTTTGGGGTAATTTCATTAAACTCTATTCTGAATACTTTATCTTCCGGCACGTCAAGAACCTGTCTTACATGCCAGGCAATCGCTTCTCCCTCACGGTCAGGGTCGGAAGCCAGGTAAACTTTGTCACTGCGTTTTGCAAGGTCATTGAGTTTGGTTACAACCTTTTTCTTTTCGGGAATGATTACAAACGTCGGCTCAAATCCGTTATTTACATCAAATCCTAAGTTCTTTTGCGGCAAATCTCTTATATGACCGAAACTTGCTTCAATTTGATAATTATCTCCAAGTATTTTCCTAATAGTTTTTGACTTTGCCGGAGACTCGACTATAACTAAAGACTTTTCCTTTTTTGATGTTGTTTTTGCTGCCATTTTCTTTCCTGTTTCGGGTAATTATTTTGATTCCGTCCGGGATTTATTTTTCCCGGTATTATTGCTATAATGCCTGATAGTGTAATTTTACTTATTCAATCCCTTATTATTTTATACTTTTTTGTATCTATCACCTGTTACTTGTTTTATTATGCCCTTAAGCTCGAGTGTTGTCAAGTTTATCAATAAATCATTTGTATTAATCTTTGTAATTGAACTTAATTCATCAAATCCTTTTTCTTCAATAGACAAGGCTTCAACTATTTTGGTTTCTTCTTCATTTAATTGTACAGAGTCCATTTTCAGCTGTTTTTCAGGCCGGATTTCCCAATTTAGTGTTTCAAGAATGTCGTTTGCACATGTAACAAGGGCTGCCCCGTTTTTTAAAAGTTTATAAATTCCGGCTGTATTTGGATTTGAAATTAATCCCGGTATACACATCAATTCCCGCCCCTGCTCGAGAGTCAAATTTGCGGTAATTAGGGCTCCGCTTTTTAAAGATGCTTCTGCAACAAGCGTTCCGTATGAAAGACCGGAGACTATTCTGTTTCGCTGCGGAAATCTAAATTTGAGCGGTTCAAATGTTGGAAAATATTCACTTACAACGGCTCCCCCGCCATTTTCAATCTCTTCATACAGACTTTTGTTTGCGGCCGGATAGGTGTAATCAAATCCGCTTGCAATTACTCCTATTGTTTTTAAATTATGTTTTAAAGCACTTTTGTGAGCAGCTGTGTCAATCCCCGCAGCAAGGCCGGAAACAATGCATAAATCAGTTCCTTCAAGTTCGGAGATAATTTTTTCAACAGCTTCTTTTGCCTGAAGGCTTGACCGTCTTGAACCTACTACTGCTAATGTTTTTGATAAATTGCATTCCGACAGATTCCCTTTATAATACAGAACAACAGGCGGGTTTGATATTTCTTTAAGCATTTTCGGGTAGGCCGGATCGGCAAAAGTATAAAATTTTATCCCGCGTTTAACAACTTCTTCCAAGACTTCATCAGGATTAACTGTTTCTCGTTTTTTTATAAAATTTGCCGCTTTTTTAACGCTTAATCCGTCTATTTGTGAAAGTTCTTTTTGCGTTGCATAATACGCTTTTTCAATATCTCCAAAATAATTATACAGCCTTTGAACAAAAGCGCTGTCTATCTGTTCTATTGATGAAAATGCTATCCAATATTTATCCATTATTTTTTTTCTTCTTAATTCTCTCTATTAATTCTTTTATATTTTTAATTTCTTCTTCCGGCAGCTCCATTGCAATATAGTCTTCCAAATATTCAATGGCATCATCATAGTCGCCTCTTGCCAGAAACAAAACAGCAACCTTTTTGTATGCCTGCCTGAATCCTGAATCGTGTGCAATTGTTTTAAGGTAATTTGAAATTGCCTTATCAATTTCATTATTCATTTCATAGGCCTGCCCGAGGCTGAAATAAATATAAGGATTATCTTCCTTAAATTCCAAAATATTTTCAAAATTTTCTATTGCAAGATCGTAATTCCCCAACTCAAAGTGTACTTTCCCAAGATCATAGTATGCATCATAGTTTTCAGGCTGAACCTCTAAGATTTTTTCCAATTCGTCAATAGCTAAATCCAAGCGGCAGTCTTCCATGTAAAATCTTGCTAAAAAATGGGCAATTACCATGTTATCGGGCATTTCGTATACTCCCTGCCCAAGCAGTTGTATGCCGTTATCGTAATCTTTATTTCTGTAATAAATGTCTGCAAGATTAATGTATACCTGAGGAAGTTTGGGATTAATTTCTATTGCTTTTAAGAAATTATCTTCTGCTTTCTCATCATTCCCTACACTTGCGTAACACAATCCTAAATTATTATATATTTCAGCTGTAGGTTTTTCGGTCTCAATTACTGAACTGAATGCGTCAATCGCCTTTTCGTATTCGCCGTTTTTGTATAAGTTAATAGCTTTTTCAATTTTTTCATCCATAAAAATATATTCCTTTATAATCCCAGAGTCATTCCGGAACTTTCACTGTCTCCTTCGTTTGAACCGATATTTTTTATAACTGTCCTGGTATTACCTTCAGCCTGAAAGTCTTTTGGTTTTAATTTCATTTTAATTTTGTCTGCGTAAATCGTTCTAACTCCCTGGGTAATGCTTGAACGTCCAACAAAATATACATCGTTTGGTTTTCCTTCCTGGTTCGGGTATACATTAATTTTCGGGCCGACTGCATAGTAATCATCGTACCAAACCCGTACATTTCCGCTTGCCGAAAAAGTATTTTTATCCTGGACAAATTCCTGGATATTTGATTTCAGAGTAAGTTTTTTACCATCGTCATTTATCATGTTTGAAGTGGTATTTCCTGTAGCGGTTAGCACTTTTGTTGCAGAATTATAGAAAAACCTGTCAGCATATGAGTCATTGGCTTTTTGTGTAATTTTACCGTTTCCTATAAGTTCAAGTGTTTTTAAATCTCCGTTTTTATCGGTTTTTATAATAGCTTTGTTAGAAAATGTTTCAAGTTCTTTGTATTTCATTGTAACATTTCCGGTTGCGGTCATAATTCCGGTTTTTGTATCGTATTCCTGAACATCAGAGTTTATAACAACAATAGGAGTTTTCCCGTCAAATACTACTGATTGTGTATCACCTTCCGCGCGAACAATTTTGGTTATTAAAGAAACTTTTAATATATTGGCCTTTACTTCACGTTTTTTATTTTTCTTTACCTCGTATGCATATGGTTTATCATAGAATGTTGCAGTATCAAGTTTTTGGTCTCCGTCCATGTTTACATCGGCTGAGTCTCCGACTACTTTCAGGTCGTCAACAGATACCTTTACATCTCCTTTGAATTTTATTTTGTTATCATCCTCTGAAAATGTCTGGCTTTTTGATTCAATAACCAAATCAGAGGCCTGGGCAATTATTCCTAAAGAAAATGCTGTTATAGCAAGAACGATTAAAAATTTTTTCATTTTTTCTCCTTGGACTCGTAAATTTTTGATACTGCTTTCCCTTGTATTTTAAATCTTTCGTAATCCGGACTTATTTCTACAGAGTCTGCTGTTGCAAGAAACTGATCATTTCTGGTAATCCGGACATTCCCGGTCGCAATTACGGGCTGGTCGTTGCCTGACCAGATAACCCGGTCTGCTTCAAGAGAGGTACCGTCTTTTATTACTATATGGGTATCTCTATATAAAATTATTTGGGATTTTTTTGAATTGTACGTTCCTTTTGTTGATTCAAAACTCATAGAAACTTCATTATTTTCATCAAAAAAGTTTCCTATACAGTTGTCAAGTAAAGCAATACTGTTATCACTGCTGTAAGAACCTGTTTCACCGTAAATTTCCCAATATTTATGTTCATTTTTTGTTTCAGTGAGAATAATTCCGTTGATAAGTGCTTCCTGTTTATCCTGCTGGCCGGCAACCTGGCTTCTGTTGAAGTTATGGGTAATTATTCCGGCAGAAATAAAAGCCCACAATAAAATACCGATTAATGTGAGTCCGCCCGCAAGATAAGCTTTTTTCTTTTTACTCAGATTCTTCCACTTCATAACAAGTATTATACCATAAAAATACAATCTGAATATAACATGCAATTTCCTCTTTTTGCTTACTTTTTCTTTTTTTATTGCAGCAGATGAGGAATGTTACGAATAAAATTATAGATATGAGATTGCTGCTTGTAACTGAAAAATTTTGCTTAAAGTACAAAATCTTGCTTAATATTTTTTTATAATGTAAAATGTTTATATAATATGAGAGGAATTTATGGCTAAGTTAAATATAACAGTTTGTATGGGAAGTTCTTGTTTTGCCAGAGGCAATGCCCAAAATCTGGAACTTATAGAAAATTATATAAAAGAAAACGGACTTGAGGCTGAAATAGATCTTTCCGGCGCAAGATGCGCAGGCAAATGTGCTTTAGGGCCTAATATTACTGTGAATGGAGTTGAATATCACGAGGTGGATGAAGATAAAGTCCGTGAGATTTTGGAAACAGTTAAAAACTCATAGATTTTATTTGTTGTAAATTTTGTGTAACTATGGTATTCTACAATTGTGGGTTAAGATTATAAATATGCCGGCAGTTTGCAGCATATGAAGGAGTTTTAAAATGGATTCGCAATATCCCGTATATACGTTAGTTAATGAGTGTCATGACTGCTACCGGTGTATTAGAGAGTGTCCGGTTAAGGCTATTAAAATTGAAGACGGGCATGCCAGTGTTATTCCTGAAAGGTGTATAGCATGCGGAAATTGTGTTAAGGCTTGTCCTTCCAATGCTAAACGGGTTCGTACCGATATAGATAAAGTTAAAAATCTTATTCTTGCACAAAAAAAAGTTTATGTATCGCTTGCGCCATCTTGGAACGGGGTTTTTGATCATAGTCCGGCAAAGATGATTTCAATATTAAAAAAACTTGGCTTTACTGCTGTGTCTGAAACTGCTTTAGGTGCTCAGGAAGTTTCTATTGAAACGGCAAAGATACTTAATAATGCGGATAAAGGTTTGTTTATATCCAGTGCATGTCCGGTTATTGTTGATTTCATCAGATTATATTATCCTCAATTCATTGATAATATTACACCGATAGGATCTCCTGCAATGACTCATTCCAAGATGTTAAGAGAAAAATACGGGGACGATATTGCTATAGTGTTTATAGGGCCTTGCATCGGGAAGAAAAATGAGGTTAAATATTCAGGATTATTTGATGCAGCTTTAACTTTTGAAGAATTGAAGATGTGGGTTGCAGATGAAATTGTTGATACGGAAACCGTAAAGGTTGATAACAGTTTGGATTTTGTACCTTACCGCGCAAATGAAGGTTCTTTATACCCTATTGACGGCGGAATGAATGAAACTATACGTAAAATAGGTATTCGTCATGATGTTCAGTTAATGGATATCTGCGGTTTGAAAAATTTTGAACGGGCGCTGAATAATCTTAAACCTGATAGTTTTGACCGTGTGGTATTTGTAGAAGCATTGTCTTGTGAAGGCGGATGCGTCGGCGGGCCTTGTATTTCAAGTGATAAGGCCGGTATAAGTGTTGTATCGGATATTTTGTCAGATATCCGGGAGCGTGAAAATATTCCTACCGAGCCTCAGACCGTTGTTCCGTACGGAATTAAAAAGGGTAAAATAGTTCATTCTCAATACCCTATTGAGGAAATTCTTAAGACTTTGAAAAAAATCGGAAAACATACGGTTGATGATGAGTTGAACTGTGGCGGATGTGGTTATGCGACCTGTCGTGATCTTGCAAAAGCTCTTTTAGACGGTGATGCTGAGGTTTCAATGTGTGTTTCTTATATGAGAAAAATTGCAATGAGAAAAGCTGCGGCACTTGTACGCTGCATGCCGGCGGCTGTTGTTATGGTCGATAATGATTTAAATATTTTAGAAGCCAACGATAGCTTTATGAGAATGTTTACAGGTGACATGTATGAAATATTTAAGGCGCGGCCTGATGGAATGAGCGGGGCCGCTCTTGACCGTATAATAGATTTTTCCGAACTTTTTAAAACCAGTTTAAGTACGGGCAAAGATCTGCATAAGGAACGTTATGCCGTAAAAAATCGTCTATATGATATAAGTATATTTACTATTGAGGAAAACCAAATTGTAGGGGCGGTAATAACTGATGTTACCCAGTCTGAAACAAACAGAGAAAAAATTGCCCAAAAGGCTCATGAAGTTATATCCAAAAATATTTCCATTGTTCAGGAAATCGCCTGCCTTTTAGGAGAACACATGGTTGAGACTGAAACTTTACTAAGTTCAATTGCAAATGACTATGAGGACAAAGACGATAGTTCCACGGAAAATAAGGAAGAGTAATGTTTATAGATATTGATTGCAGCCAAATGAAAAAATATAATCAAAATGCTTTCGGGGACTATTTTGTATCTAAAAGATACCCTGATGAATCCCGGTTGGTTGCAGTATTATCAGATGGTTTGGGGAGCGGAATTAAAGCAAATATTCTTTCCTGTATGACTGCTACAATGCTTTTAAAGTTTATTTCAAATGAACAAATTCCTATCCGTCAGGCTGCTGAAATTATCATGAATTCATTGCCTGTGTGTAAAGTAAGGCATATCAGTTATTCAACATTTTCTGCAATTGATTGTTATGATGACGGAAATGCTAAAATTGTGGAAGAAGGAAACCCTGATTTTATATGGATTCGTAACGGTGAAGTTATGGAGCCTCAGTATGAGATAATTCAGTCCAAAACTTTTAAAAACAGAAAGATGAAAGTTTATAAATTGAAGTTTAAACTTGGGGATAGAGTAATATTCTGTTCGGACGGAGTTACCCAGGCAGGTCTTGGTGGCGGGCGCTTGAAACTTGGTTTGAGGAGAGAAGGACTTATTGTTCTTTTAAAAGACAAGCTTGCTGAAAATCCTGATATTTCAAGTTCAGAGCTTTCCACTTATATTGTTAATCAGGCAAGAAATATTGAAACAGACCGGAATCCTAAGGATGATATTTCGGCTTGTGTTTTGTATTTTCGAGAACCGCGGGAAGCGTTAGTGTTTACCGGCCCTCCTTATCACCAGCAAAAAGACAAAGAGTATGCTGAATTGTTTTGGAATTTCAAAGGCAAAAAAGCAATTTGCGGCGGAACCACTGCTAATTTAATTTCAAGAGAATTAAATATTCCTATAAGAATGGATACAACTATAAGCGTTGGAAAACTTCCGGCTGTTTCTTATATGGATGGAGTTGACATAGTTACAGAAGGAATTTTAACTTTAACTAAAACTGCGGAATATTTAGAGAGTGGTTCAATAGATATTGACAATGCGGCCGGAAAGTTGGTAAAATTTTTATTAGATAGTGATTGCATTAATTTCTTAGTTGGTGCTAAGCTTAATCAGGCGCATTATGATCCTGCTTTGCCAATCGAAATTGAGATTAGAAAAAATATTATCAAAAAGATGGCAAAAATATTGCAGGATAAGTATTTTAAAAAAGTTACAGTACAGTACATGTGAGGAAAGTCCTCTATAAAGAAAGGTAGTAAATACAATGGACAAAAAAATTAGTGTAAAAGTATGTTTAGGAACAACTTGTTTTGTTATGGGTTCTGCAAATCTTCAGGAGTTAATTGAGACTGTTCCGGCTAAATATGGCGATAAGGTTGATGTTTCAGGGGTTCCTTGTCTTGGACTGTGCTCTATTGACTGGGAATTTTCTAAGGCGCCTTATGTGAAAGTTGATGATGAAGTTATCAAAGAAGCGACTGTCGAAAAGGTTTTGAAGGCAATTGATGAAAAATTAAAGTAGGAAATATGCACTGAATTTATTGTATTGCGGGGAGAATTCTCTCTTATTATATATAAATTTGTGCGGAAGTAGAAGAGGATATGATTATGGCAATGAATACCCCTAGGCAAACATCTCATATAAAACGGGAAATTTTAGTAAGGCTTATTAAAGCATTTTATAGCGATAATTTCGGTGAAAATGCCCGTTTAATTCCTTATAAAATGCGTCCTAAAGATTATGAAGTAGCATACAGATGCTGCGTTTATAAGGAACGAGCAATTCTTAGAGATCGTACTATTGCAGGGTTGGGTTTGTCAATTGAGGATACTGATGACAGTATTCACATGGCAGAACTGGCTGAAAAAGTTCTGGAAAGAAAACAGCCTGAAGAACATCCTTTGACGGTTTTGCAAACTGCTTGTAAAGGATGTGTTCCTTCAAGAATATATGTTACTGATTTGTGCCAGGGGTGTGTTGCAAGACCTTGTGTAAATACTTGTAAGTTTGGTGCGATTACGGTTAAAAATGGCAAGTCAGTTATTGACCCGGAAAAATGTAAAAATTGTGGTATGTGCGCTCAGGTTTGTCCTTATCAGGCAATTACAAAAATAATTGTTCCTTGTGAGAGTGCCTGCCCGGTCGGCGCTATTGCTAAAGATGAGAACGGGCATGCCAGAATAGATTTTGAAAAATGTATATCTTGCGGAAAGTGCGTAAGCGCTTGTCCTTTCGGAGCTGTTCATGAAAAAAGCCAAATTATTGATGTTTTAAAACAAATTAAAGCAGGGAAGAAACTTATTGCGATGGTTGCTCCGGCAATGTTTGGACAGCTACCTTGTTCTCCTAAACAACTTAAGGCCGCAATTATGGAATTGGGATTTGCGGATGTTTACGAGGTTGCTCAGGGGGCCGATGTTACAACTAAAAATGAGGCTGAAGAATTTGAAGAAAGATTAATGAAGGGGGCAGAGTTTATGACAACTTCTTGCTGTGCCGGATATAACGAGCTTGTTGATAAGCTTGTACCTGAGCTTAAACCTTTCCGTTCAGAGACAAAAACTCCGCTTTATTATACTGCTGAAATTGTTAAAAAAGAACATCCGGATGCAGTTACGGTATTCTTTAGTCCTTGTGTTGCAAAACGTCGTGAGGCGCTTAAGAACCCTGATGTTGATTATGTTCTTAATTATGAAGAAGTCGGGGCTTGGTTCATCGCAAGAAATATTAAGGTTGAAGACTGCGGTGAGGCAGCATTTAAAACTGAGGCGTCTGCGGAGGCAAGAAATTATGCTGTTACCGGCGGGGTTGCAAATGCTGTTAAGTCATTACTTCCGGAAGAACTGCCTACTTACCCGGTCGTAATTGACGGACTTAATAAGCAGTCTATTCGTGATTTGAAAAAATATGCTAAAAACGGAGTTTGTGAGCTTGGAAACTTGATTGAAGTTATGGCCTGCACTGGAGGCTGTCTTGGTGGAAATGCTACTGTAAACGCATTTAAACCGGCTCTTAAACAACTTACAAATTACGTAAATGAGAGTAAACATTTAAAAGAAACTGAAAAGGTAGAAAATAAATAGCTTTAATAGTTGAGTTTATACCTTTTAATTATTGCTGTAGGTCGGATTTACTAATTAATCCGACCTACTTAATGCTAATGTTGGTCTGAAAGCCCAACTTACTTTTTTCTTTAGCACAAAGCGGATTTTCGGTAGGGTGAACAGAGTGAACCCGTAAGGTGTCAGGAAACGTCCAGTTTTCTGACACCCCGAATAATCCAAGAGGAAAAAAGTAGGCAAAAGAAAGCACTATGAGTCGTGAGACTTAAATTTCAAAATGTGACTTGAAAAATATAAGAAATAGTATATAATAAAAGAAAAAGGAGGTAACCACATGGGAAAGTCAATCATAGCGTGGCATACGGGGGGGGGGGGGTAAGGAACCTCAAGGGGGACAAGGATTTCCCAAAATTTTAATAAAAATAAATAAATCCTCTTTTAAAAATAAATTATTAAGAAGAACGTATGAGAACCCTCATGCGTTTTTGTGTTGATGGGTAATATTGACATGTATTGAAATGAGGCATTAAATATAGCATAATAAAAATAAGAAATGGAGGATTTATGAATAAGCTGTTAAATTTAACTAAAATTAATATAGCAAGATTTAAATTATTTTGTGGTTTGTCCTCAAGTGGCAACGATATAACGCATTACTATGAGAGATATTTTAAAAATAAATTAGGTTGGTCTCACAGACCGACAATGAAATTTAGTTATGTTGGAACCAGCAATATACAAAAAAGAAGCCACTTGCCCTGCAGTTTTGGATTCACATTAGCAGAGGTATTAATAACTTTAGGAATAATTGGTGTAGTTGCAGCAATGACTTTACCTACATTAATTCAAAATTACCAGAAACAGGTTGTAATTACGCGTTTAAAATATGCATATAATGTCTTTAGTAATGTATTAAAGCGAGCTGAGGCAGATTATGGGAATATTACGGAATGGGGGCTTGATTCAGAAGGTCTTGCAGATTATTCATCTATAGATAAAGGAGCTTTGAGGGAAAGTTTTGTAAGAAAATATATGCTTCCTTATATAAGTGATGCAAAATTTACAACAGATAAATCATTGTCTTATTACGGTTATAAAAGAGAAATAACAAGACCTTCAGGTAGTATGGCATACCCTGTAGATTACGGTGCTCCAATGGTTATACAATTTAAAAACGGAATGATAATTATAGTGAATGTCGGAACAGCTACTTCTGCTGATGATCCGGATAAAAAGGTTGTTAGTGGTTTAAATTTTGTAATAGATGTTGATGGTCCTAGCGGTCAAAATAGAATGGGTCGAGATGTCTATTGGGCCAATGTTCCTTATGTAACAAATAGCAGGTTTATGTTTTGGCGTGATTTTACTATTTCAGATAATAAAGTATTGACCCTTAAGCCCGTTACAAGAGCATCTTTAATAAGTGATTGTAAAGAATCCGGTACTTTCTGTGCAACTTTAATTCAGCAGGACGGTTGGCAGATTAAAGACGATTATCCGTGGTAAGTTTCCGGATTTATTGTGTTTTTATTTGTTTCGGTCTATAATGATATTCGGATCATATAAAAATTTACAGGAACCGGAATGGCTACAAAAACTTTTGATGAACAAATAGTTAATTATGTAAAAGATACCAACTTAAGACATATAGCAGTAATTATGGACGGAAACAGACGATGGGCAAAGGAGCATAATTTACCGTCTGCTTTCGGGCACAAAAAAGGCGTAGAATCTTTAAAGCGTGTAATGCGTGCTTGTGATGATTTTGGGGTTAAATATCTCACGGTTTATGCATTTTCTACAGAAAATTGGAATAGAAAAAAAGAAGAAGTAGACTTTTTAATGGATCTTCTTGGGCAAACTATAAAAAATGAGTTGCGAGAAATGCACCAGAATGGGGTGGTTATAAACTTTATAGGTGATTTAAGCAAGCTGAATTCTAAGTTGCAGGAAATTCTTGCAAATGCAGTGGAAGTTACAAAAAACAATTCAGGCGTGAGACTCCAGATTGCATTTAATTATGGGGCAAGAGATGAAATTGTCCATGCAGTAAAAGAAATTGCAAATAGGGTAAAAGAAGGTAAAATCGGAATTGAGGATATTAACGAAAACCTTATTTCAGATAATATATACACCCGGACAATGCCCGATCCGGATTTGTTAATCAGAACCGGCGGAGAAATGCGTATTTCAAATTACCTTTTATGGCAGATAGCTTATTCGGAACTTTATGTTACTAAAATGTTGTGGCCTGATTTTGATAAGAGAGCTTTAGCTGAAGCTATTGAAGATTTTCATTCACGCCAGCGTCGATACGGGAAGTAGAGGTAGAAGTTTTGAAAATAGTATTCGCAACATCAAATCCACATAAACTTAAAGAATTAAATGAAATTGTTAAATCATTTGGTGTGAATGATATTGAATTTATATTGCCTCCGGAAAGTTTTGATCCCATTGAGGACGGTTTAACTTTTGAAGAAAATTCACTTATAAAAGCCAAGGAAGCAAATCGTCTTACGGGGATGTATTCTCTTGCTGATGACTCAGGGCTTTGTGTAGAAGCTTTAGACGGCGCGCCCGGAATATATTCTGCACGTTATGCTCAGACCCCTCAGGCTCGCATTGATAAACTTCTTGAAGCGGTAAAACCTTATAATAATCGTAAAGCAAAATTTGTTTGTTCTATGACACTTGTTGATGAAGATGGAAAAACTGCTTTTTCTTATACCGGGGAATGTCTTGGCGAAATTTCTAAAATTCAGGCCGGAACCGGAGGTTTTGGTTATGATCCGGTGTTTTTGGTCGATGGCAAAAATGGTCTAACTATGGCTGAACTTTCTGATGAAGAAAAAAACGCGGTTTCTCATAGAGGAAAAGCATTGAGAAAAGTTCTTGAATTTTTGGAAAAATAAATTTTTAATATTTAACTTATTACCTTCATGTCTGATATGATATACCCGATCGGATAATTTATTCCGGATTATTTTAGGGGTTTAATTGTCTTGTTAACTAAGTTTGAAGGAGGGTTAATGAGTATTACATCAGTTATTGTTCCGGGTGAAGAAGAGAAGAATTGCAGTTTTGGTATTCTTACTAACTCAAAGTTTGTAAAAGATTTGAAAGAGGCGCAGGCTTTTCCTGCTGAAAATCTTAAGGAAACAGTATATAGGCATGATGGTGTTTCAGTTGATAAAGTTATAGAATACCACCCGGAAACCGGTAAGAAAATTAAAGTTACAAATTACGATTATTTTGATGACACGAAAGTTAAATCCATAGAGGATTATGATGTGGAATCCGGGGCAAAATTAAAAGTTACAAGTTTTTCATTGTTTAAATCAATCACTGATTTTGATATAAATTCCGGTAAGAAAATTAAAACAACAAATTTTGATATAAAAAACGAAACAAAAAAGACCTCTGTTTACGATTTTGATCTTGAAAGCGAAAAGATTGTACGGATTACTCTTTTCAGGCCCGACGGAAATTCCGTAAGTCTGGTAAAAGAACTTGATCCGAAAACCGGCATGGTTAAAAGATGTGTAAATTATAAAAAAAATTCAACCGCAATAAGTTCTGTATCCCAATATGAATTCCAGGGCGATAAAACGATTAAAACTACTTTTTTCTATAATACTCCTATATATTTTGCAAGTAACCAGGCTCTTACACGCAAAGTTGTTGCAGATACATTAAATAAAAAGATTTTGGATGAAAATCAAAAGAATAAAGTAAATAAATTGATTGATGACCTATACAAAAATAAATTAAGTTTTTCATCTGTTGCAATTTCTTAATAATCGGGTTGTAAAATTATTACAAATGTAGTATAATATTTCCAGAAATCAGGAGTGTGTAACAATGGGTGTTAAATTAGACCGCAGCGGTTATATGAACTATGTAAATCAACAGCGTCAAGCGTTGATAAATAAAAATTACAATGAAATATATTCCCATGAACTTGCCCACAAGACGGCCGGAGGAAGTTTTGCCGGCTCAATTGTGATTGAGAAAAATTCTGAGGGAATACCGGTTGGCGGGCATGTTGCAATAAAAATGCCGGTACTGGACAGAAATAATCCTCAAAAGACTATTGATCATGCAGATACTGTAATTCGTTCTGCAATGGCTCCATCAGATCCGTCCGGGCAGGATTACAAAGTTGCAGCTCAAGCCCGTGCTATAAAAAATGAGGCGGTAAGTTTAAAGCATAAACAAAATGGAGTCGGCGGCCGGCTTGATATTCAGGCATGACGGCCTTGAACCTTGGGAATACATCGGCGTCTCTATAGTGATTTATTTGTGGTGGGAGGACGCGGTGTTGTTTTGCTTGTTTCTTTATGTCCGGTTTGGGCCGCTTTTGTATAAGTTAAAGTTGTTTTAGGTCTGGGTTTTCAGTAATAGAAGGCTTTGAAAGCTTGGATTTAATCCACGTAAGGAACAAGAACGAAACATAGCTTATAAATACTCCGCCTAAAAGTAAAAAGTATACTTCTAATATACCGGATTCAAAATAGTAGCAATTTATCATAATACACAGTATGTCTAAGCATAAAATAAGTAATAAAAAAATGATTCTAAAAGTCATATTATGTTTAATCTTATCTAATAATAAGTAAGTCCATGATGATTTAGGTAAAAATTCATATAAAACAAATAAAATAGTAAGCTTTGTAATTGGATAAATGATAAATAACGTC
>CALUYU010000050.1 GCA_944325075.1 Candidatus Gastranaerophilales bacterium | reverse complement strand
TGCTTTCTTTTTTGCTTACTTTTTTCCTCTTGGATTATTCGGGGTGTCAGAAAACTCAACGTTTCCTGACACCTTACGGGTTCACTCTGTTCACCCTACCGAAAATCCGCTTTCCGCTAAAGAAAAAAGTAAGTTCAGGATGTCATGGGAAATTATTTGTCGACTTTTCCTTATACAACCACTCAGCGATGCGTTATAGGGATGACCATCTGGAATCACATTAGTCTTTTGAATGCAGATGAACAGACTTTTTTGCCGGCTAAACTAAAATCTGCAAACATATAAAATTTGTGGTATTATAGTTCTATGAAATATTCATACTTATATAAATATAAAAATTATACATTTACATTAATAACAGATGAAAATTCTCTTTTGGAATTAAGGCTGAAGGCGGAAAAGTGTAGCGAAACCGGAAATGAAATTAACCCTTTTATGAAAAAGGTAATACAACAACTTGACGAATATTTTTGCGGGCGGAGAAAAGTTTTCGAACTGCCATTATCTCCACAAGGAACCGAATTTCAAACAAAAGTATGGAAAAATTTATCATCAATTCCTTATGGAAAAACAATCACATATAAGCAGCTGGCAGAGCTTTCCGGGAACCCGCGTGCCTCCAGAGCTGTAGGAATGGCAAACAACAAAAATCCTATTGCAATAATAATTCCCTGCCACAGAGTAATCGGGTCAAACGGGAATTTAACCGGTTACGCCGGCGGGTTAGACCTAAAAAGAGAGTTAATTGAATTGGAGAAAAGCAACATATGAGCACAATAAAAATAACCAAGATGCAAGGCTGCGGCAATGATTTTGTAATAGTCGACTATTCAGAATATGAAAAAAACCAAATGGATATGGGGGATTTTGCAAAAAAAATTTGTGACCGAAACTTTGGTGTCGGCGCGGACGGAATGATTATACCAAAACTTGAAACGAAAAATACAGATATTGGCTGGTATTTCTACAACTCAGACGGAACAACAGCTCAAATGTGCGGAAATGGGATGAGATGTTTTGCAAAATACATACACGATAAAAAGCTCGTAAATAAAAAGCAATTTTCAGTAGAAACTCTTGCAGGGGTTATAAAACCTGAAATTTTGGACAATGGGATGGTGAGAGTTAATATGGGAACCCCTGTTTTTGACGAGGCAAAAATTCCGTTCAAAGGAGAAAAAACTTTAAAAGTTTTAGATCGTGAGTTTGAAATTCACCCGGTCTCAATGGGGAACCCGCATTGTGTAATATTTACGGATGAAAATCCAATGGATTTGGCAGCAAAATACGGACCGGAAATCGAAAAACACCATTATTTCCCCGAAAAAACCAACACCGAATTTGTTAAAGTTTTATCAAAAAATGAAATAGAAATGAGAGTTTATGAACGCGGATGCGGCATAACACTCGCTTGCGGAACCGGTGCCTGCGCATCACAAGCAGTTTGTATTTTAAATAACTTAACAGAAAATAATGTTAAAGTTAATCTGCTTGGAGGCGCTGTATTCGTTGAATGGCAAGGCTCGAGAGAAAATCTTAACAAAGATATTTTCCTGACCGGCCCCGCAAATTACAGTTTTATTGCAGATTACATCTTGTAATTATTTGTTTTTTCATGATAGTATTGTCTTACAACACAAATAATTAAAAGGAGACAAATAAAAATGAAAAATTATGAATTACTAACTATCTTCAAACCAAATTTGGATGCAGAAGAAGTTGATAAACACATCACTAAAATCAGCGAAATTATTAAAGATTTTGGTGGAAATGTAGAATCTTCCGATAAAATCGGAAGAAAAAAATTGGCTTATGATATTCAAAATTTCAGAGACGGCTTTTTCTTCTCTGCAATACTAAGCTTGCCGGCTGATAAAGTTGCAGAATTCAAAAGACAACTCAGATTAAACGATTCTATCTTAAGAACAATGTTTATGGAAGCATCAGAAAAAGCTTCTGTTTAATAGATAAAACAACTTATGGAAGGAATTAATAATGGCATTAGCTAAAGCAGTAGTAACAGGAACAATTTTTAGAAACCCTGAAAAGCGTTTTACCCAAAATAATATCGCCGTATCATCATTCGTTCTGAATATTGGCGAACGGGAAGAAATGTTGATAAGGGTTCTCTCAAGAAGAACTGCTCTTGATGAAATTGTTTCAAATTTGTCAAAAGGCGATAAGGTTCTGGTTGAAGGACGACTTCAAACAGCTGCTGTGAAAATGGACGACGGCACTGAAAAAAGAATTTTTGAAATAGATGCCTCTACTATTGAAAGCCTTGCCGGAAACGGCTCATCTGCCTCATCAGGAAGTTCAAATTTCGGAACAGAAGAAATTGTCAAAATAGAATCTGATGACTTCTCTAATGAACTTATCGGTGAAGATGAAATTCCTTTCTAATTCAAAACACTAAAGGAATATAAATATGGCAAATAAAATATGGCTTGGTCAAATTGACAAAATAACAAGATCAAATCAAAAATTGGCCAATAACCAGACAAAAAAAAGAATAGGATATATACCTAATCAAAAAAATAATAAGGATATATTCATTTCACAAAAACAAAATTCCGCCTCAACAAACTATTCAAATCCAATAATGGATATCCTGAGCGGAAAAACATTAAAAAATAAAAAGTAACAGTTAACACAAACAGGCTAGAAAGGCAAAATAAAACAATGGCAAGACAAAATGATTCAGATAAGAAAAAAAGAAAAAACTGCAGTCTTTGTGCTGATAAAGTTGAATCTATCGACTTCAAAGACGCAGCTAAGTTAAAAAGATATCTGACTGAAGCAGGAAAAATAATTCCGCGCAGAATTACAGGAAACTGTGCTGCTCACCAGCGCATGATTGCAAAAGCAATTAAACGCGCAAGAGAAGCGTCAATTATCAGTTATGTTTTTGACTAGTTCCTGAAAAATTAATCTTATTTTAAAAAAGACCGGCTTGAAATAAATCTTCAAATCGGTCTTTTTACTCTTTACATTAATTACTTCCGGCCTTCTGCTGCTGCTTTCTATACTCCTCAGTTCCAGGGAAAGCATTTGTTCCCGTAATCTTCTTAGTCAGCCAGTATTGAATTTTAGGGATAAAAGTCGACAAGAATAAAGCAGAGATAACAAAACCCGAACCCCAGTTTAGAACATTTTTTCTGAAGTTAGATTTTACAGCCTTTTCAAGAATTTCTTCAGTAATATCAGTTTTTGCATTTTGCGCTTTTTCAATAATTTGTTTTACAAAGAATTTCAAATCATCATCAACCAGGTCAACAGAATCGGCCGAAATAAACTTATAAGGGTTAAGGTAATTTGGCAATCCGGATTTTTTATCCTTACCAAACGAAAGCTCATAAAGATTTTTGAGAAATTCAGGATTATTAAGATATCCGCCCTTAAAGACTCTTTCTGCCTGTTCAAGAGTTATTCGGCCAACACCTTCAACTTCCGGTTGTAGTTTAGACATGTCTTCAGCAATCCTGGTATATTTTTCAACATCTGCTGCCTCAACAATCGACGGTATCTTTGTTTTGAATTCATTAATGGACATAAACCCGTTTTTAAACTCATCCTTAACAGATTTTGGCAAAGAAAATTCTCTGCCGAACATTTCAGCAGCCAAACTTTGAGGAGAAATTTTCCCGCCTCTTTCCTTAACGATATCAACCATAAGATCTTTTGTATAATCTGCGTTCATAGAATCAACACGTGTTTTGCGGCCTTTTTGCTGAATCATGTTCATCCACCTGTTAATATTTGGCATATTAAACATATAGAAGTAGATTGAAGTAAGGTCACGGAACAAAATTTCACGCCGCTCATCGTTATTCCTTGCACTAATCGTACGCCCGCTTGCAGTCCCAATATCAGTTGATAAAAGCTGCCAAGTTGTGTTATTTTCAAGATTAAATGCCAGAGAAAGCAGTGCAGACGAACCAGCTCCAAAAGATACATCTTTAGGTTTCCCGTTCATATACTGATCCATAGAAATCCGCTTTAGCAAAACCGGCTTATCCATACTGTTTACAGCCGAAGTGTTGTTTTTAGCATCTCCCCGGTGGTAGTAACGTGTTATTGCCTGATTAATTTTAGGAACAACAAAACCTATCATGGCATTTGCCATCAAAATACTTGTTACAATCTTAGCAGTCTTAAACTTAGCAATCTGACTTTCTGTAAATTTAGCCCCATTGCTGTTTCTTTCAATATGCAGGAAGTTTGCAAGAGGATTTCTGGCTTTATCATGACCTAAATCAAACTTTGCAGTTTTCATCTTTAAAATTGCTTTACCAATTTTATCATTAATAGCGTTAAATGCTTTAACTCCGCCCAGCCAGAAAACAGCCCCGGTAAATTCTTCAGTAATTCGTTCACGTCCCTCGTCAAAACCGCCGCGTTTATAAGCCTGATAAGTTCTGCCTGATTCAACAAATGCCTCAAGAAGTATGAATCGTGCAAGTCCGCCGCTTGCCATACTTTTCATAAACTTATGCGAAGTAAATTGTTTATATGCACTTGCAGGTTTTATACTTATTGCCATAATAACACATCTTTTACACTTACCCTCCATATAAATCCGTTGAATAAAATTTTTTGCTTAAGTTATAGATATTTCTTAAAATTTTGTTACACAATACCTTTTTAAAGATTTGTAAAAATTTAGTGTAAAAATAACAATGTTTTTTCTTTATTGTTTTTGGTAAAATTGTAGTGAAGGTGAGTACAATGGCAATTCAACAAGTAAAAAGTTATAATCCGTCAAACAATAATATAAACTTTACTCATTTTGCAAAAACGCACAAAAATAATGATAATAATTCCCCTGAATCTAAAAAAGTAAAACTTGGAGTTAGCGCAACATCTGTGCTTGGCGTTGCAACAGCATTGGCAATTATTTCAAAACGTCAGGGCTTTAATCTTAATCCTTCCAAGATAATAAGAACACCTATAAAAAACTGGGCAATTTTTAAAATAACCAATAAAGCAAAAAATAATGCCCCGGTCTTAGATTTTAAGGGAGGAGAAATATTAACCTTAGGAACCGGATCTGTATTAGGGGGTCTTGCTGGCGGGGCAATCTTTGATAAAAAGGAAAACTTCCGCTCAAAGTGTAATGAAGCCGTAAGTCAAATGGTTGGAGATATAATGATTCCCCTTGGATTTGTAGCCTGCCCGACTATGCTTTATAAAGACTTTGAGGGACTTGCGAAAAAAGAAACAAAACATCTTAAACTCAAACAAGTTTCCAAATTTATACAAGGCAACAGATTTCTAAAAATTCTATGTCCAACTCTGGTAAGTGGAGCCCCACTGGCAGCAGGGATAATTGTAGGCAATAAAACATCCAATTACATAAACGAAAAAGTTAACGGGATAAAACATGAAAGAAAAATTAAAGTAACAGATTTTGCTCCACATCTGGATGATGTATGTTTAGCTGTATCTTTAATGGCTGAAAAAGGGCCAATTCCAGATATTATTTCCCGATTAGTTCCTATAGCCCTTACCATTGCGGGAATTGAAACCGGATCTGCAAGATCACATCATAATAAAGGTTAAGTAGAGAGATATCATTAAGATATGTAACATATATATAATATATATGTTATAAATATTAAGAATATGGGAATACATGAAATATAACCATTTTCTTTATTTTCTCCTACACACACTAACCTTTTACACATTGAGATAAGCCGCCCTAGGGCGGCTTTTTTATGTTGGAAAATAATATCAGATGTTTGGAATAAAAAAAATATAAAACATCATAAAAATGTATGATTTCAATTCTTATTTAGTTTGGTAATATAACACTATACTCCTTAGAGACTAAGATACACATATCCCTAATCAACAGCTATGCACCTCAAAGTACATAGCTTTTTCTTATGGAGAAAAAGCTGGTTTCTAACCTATGCACATCCGCAGCAAATCCGCAAAGAGTAAAAATCAAGAGAAAAATTAATATTGACAAACGAGCTTGACTATGTAAAATAGAGATATATCCAACAATCGAATGGAGGAGTGCCAGAGCGGTTGATTGGAGCAGTCTTGAAAACTGTCGAACGTTCACGCGTTCCGTGGGTTCGAATCCCACCTCCTCCTCCATTTAAAAAGCCCGAGCCATAAAGGTTTCGGGCTTTCAATATTATATACCATATGCATTGTGTGAACACTACCCATTTTGAACATTATAGTTGCTGTACGAATTAAGTGCATTCAATACGGATAGTATTTGTGTAGTTTTATGCCCGGTTTTGTTGATCATATAATAAAAAATATTATAAAGATCCATATAATTATTATTTTTTAATTAAAGTTCAAATGGTAGAATCTTATCGCAAAAAGAATAGTCGATACCAGAAGAATTCCGCCAAAAATAATCATAGTATTAGCTATCCCCAAAAATTCAGCAATAGAGCCCGCAATAAAATTACTGACAGACGTCGCCCCCATAAAACATATTGAATATAAGCTCATAATTCTTCCGCGTTTATCATCTTCAAGTATTGATTGCAAAAGTGTACTGTCTGATGTTATTGCGGAGGTAAAACCCAAGCCCACAAAAAACATTGTTATAGAGCTGTAAAGCGTATGGTTTATAAATCCCATAAGAATAAATCCGCAGCTTAATACAATTGCACCACAGCATAATATATATTTTAAACCTTTTAAAGTTGTCCTTGATGCCAGGAATATTGATGAACATAATGCCCCAATTCCTGTACAGCTCATTAACCAGCCTAATGTGTCAGCCCCTGAGTGTAAAACTTCTTTTGTATAAATTGGCATTAATAAAGGATAAGTTAATGCAATGAAGCTGAAAACTCCGGCAAAAGCAAGAAGTGTTGTAATCTCAGGGGAATGGAAGGCATATTCTATACCTTCTTTTACTCCCTCAACTATTGATTTATTTTTTACGCTATCTGATTTTTTATCCTTAAAATCCATCATCATAACAAGGAATACACAGGGCAATATACACAAAAAATTCATTGTAAAGCCCCAGGCCGTTCCGACTAATGAGATTAAAACTCCGGCTAATGCAGGCCCGACAAGTCGTGCTACATTAAAACAAGCAGCATTTAAAGATAATGCATTACTTAAATCGTCCTTATCATCAACAAGAAGTATATAAGTTGATTGTCTTAAAGGTGCATCAATTGCAGCTATAATGTTTAAAAATAAACCCAAAACAATTATATTCCATAGCATTAAGTGATTTGACATTGCGAAAAGTGCCATTAGAAAAGCTTGCAACGCAAACAAGACCTGAATCATCATTAATAATTTATGTCTGTCAAATTTATCTATAATCATGCCTGCAAAAGGTGTAACCAAAAATAAAGGCAGAGTATTAATAAAAAGAATACCTCCCATCATAAACGGCGATTTTGTAAGGGAATAAACAACCCAGCTTATTGCAACGTTTTGTATCCAAATTCAGACCTGAGAAGTCATAAGTCCCGGAAAAAATAATCTGAAATTTCTATATTTAAGAGACCTGAAGGTCTGTGTCAATCTGTTCATTTCCTTTCTCCTTATTATCTATAAACCAATCAATCAAAGGCTTTTTATCACCAAATTTAAAATCAAACAGCTTTTCAAAATCCGAATCAGTTAAAAATTGATAATTTGTGTTGAACGCCAGCGGAATTTCTTTTACACCTAATTTTTTAATTTTTCTAGGAGATATTCTGTTTTCTCCGTCTTCCATAACATTTGCATAGTTATATCCTTGAAAGCAACAAAAAGGAACCTTGACTTTCCCGGCAGAACTTATATTCATTAAGCCAAATGACCTGCATATTATTCCTCTATAGTTATAAACAGAGCATTCATTGTTTATTAAAAATGGACAATCATATTTAAAATTTTCACCCTTAAATTTCGATACAGGATCTTTTAAAATAAGACCGTTACTTTGTCTGCCACCGAGCGGATACCAGTTTTCCTGCTGAATATTATTTTCTTTTAATTTTTTCTGCCAGTACTTCCGTTGAGCATAAGGATGACATTCAAGCTGCATTATTTGAGGCTTAACTTCAACTGTTTTCATAAAAGAATCGAATAGTTTTTCATCTTTATCAAAATTTGAAATACCAATTGCTCTTATTTTTCCTTCTTTTTGAGCTTTAACTAAATCTTTCCATGCTCCCTGCACATCTCCGACAGGCTGATGGAGGTAGACCAAATCTATATACTCAAGGCCCAATCTTTTTAGCATTCGCTCTAATGCCTCTGATGTTTTTCCTTCACCGTATTCATTAGGCCATAGTTTTGATGTCACCCATATTTCATCGCGGGGAATCCCGCTATCTTTTATTGCCCTGCCTACACTCCTTTCATTACCGTAAGCGTGAGCAGTATCAATGTGACGATAACCGGATTTAAGTGCCGTTAAAACGGCATTGTATGCTTCTTCATTATTATCATCAAGCATAAATGTTCCAAGCCCGAATTGAGGCATTTTTACTTCGTTATTTAATTCTATATATGGAACTTTATTACTTTTCACCGTTTCTGTTTCTCTTGCATTTACGCATATAAATATTCCGGTTACTAAAGTTAAAGCCAGTGATAAGAATAATATTTTACGAAACATTATTTATTTCCTCCCGCATTCAGTCCAAGGTATTTTCCGTAAAATTCCGAAAGTTTTTCAACCGCCGGTGTTACGTATTCCGGCTTGTAATACATTTCCATATGTATTGCATTTGGTACAACCATATATTCTTTTGGTTCAAGCGCCTTATCATAAGCTTCTTTACTAAAGTATGCTGATTCCGCTTTTTCTCCTACTATGAACAAAACCGGTCTTGGGGATACAAATTCCGGTCTGTCAAATGCGGTAAAGGAAGCTTGCTGTGCGTAATTAGAAAAAATGTACTTATTTTCCGAACGCGGATGCTGAGCAAGAGGAGTCCGATAGTATTCATAACCCTGGCGATACATAGCAGGTGCATTTTCCGGAATTTCTTCCAGAGAATTAGGAACATATCCAACATATTTTACCGGTTCGCCATTAACTTCTTTTGTTCTTTGTTCTGCTGCATCTTTAAGTTTTTGGTGCTGCTCCTGGATAATCATTGAATCACCTAATCCTTGACGTCTTGCCCGTCCGAGATCAAATGCAGATACAGTTGCAACCGCTTTTATTCTCATTTCTGTTTCAGCTGCATTAAATGCATATCCACCTCCTGCACAAATTCCAAGAACGCCTATATTATCCCGGTCAACAAACGGAAGTGTCGTCAGATAGTCAACGGAGGAGCGTACATCTTCAACACGTGAGGCCGGATTTTCAAGGAAATGAGGTTCTCCGCCGCTTTCTCCCTGGTAAGCCGCATCATAGGTTAGAGTTATGAAACCTTTTTCTGCAAGTTTTTTTTGCATATAAACCGGCTACCTGTTCTTTAACACCGCCTGCCGGATGAACCACAATAATTGCCGGATATTTTTTTGTGCTATCAAAATTTTCAGGTTTATATAATTCACCTGCTATTTTTACATTATTATATGTCTGATTGTAATAAACTTTTTCTTTCATAATTTTATCCTCTGTATTTTTTGCGTTTACGGCTGTGCCGCTTGAGATTAGAATACATGTCATAAGTAATGCGGCAAGTATCTTTTTCATCTGACCTCCTTTTTATCTTAAGTTGTCCAACCATTCTGTAATATTTTTGTCAGTATTTGAGTTGCCTCTATTTGCTACAACAAAAGGAGAAAGGACTTTTGCACCTTTGGCAAGTTTTGCCATATCTTTATCTATTGTGTAGCTTCCACCGCCTCCATGTGTTACAAACGGAACTATAATCTTGCCTTCAAAATTATTTTGTTCCAAAAATGTCATAACCGGAGGGGCCATTGTGTACCACCAAGCAGGCGTTCCTACAAATATTACATCATAAGACGAAATATCTGTGTTCTTTATTGGCGGATGAATTCCTTTGTCTTTCTGTTCTTTAGCAATGCCATAGGCAGTTTCCTGATAATCGTCAGGATAAGGTGTTACCGGCTCTATTCGAAAGATATCGCCACCAACTTGGGTATGAATTTTTTCGGCAATAACCTTTGTATTTCCGCTCCAGGAAAAGTATGCCACAAGAATTTTTTTGTCTGTTAAAGTCATATTTGTAACCTCTTTTTGATTATTTTGTGCAAGTACAAATGCCGTACCCGCGCAGATTATTAGTAACGGTAAAATAATTAATAAAAGTTTTTTCATATGTACCTCAATTCAGATTTACAGACGGGCAGGCAAGCCCGCCTGCTATTCTCTACCTTATAAGATTTATAATCATCTCAACTGTTTCGGGATCGTGGTGTGAGAAGAAAAGACTATGCCCCAAATCTAACGCTCTTATTTCTTCAATTTCATCATTAGTAAGTTCAAAATCAAAGATGTTAATATTTTGCTCCATTCTCTCTTTTTTAACTGATTTAGGAATAACAACAATTCCTTCCTGGGTCAAAAATCTAAGCGCGGTCTGAGCAGAAGATTTTCCGTACTTTTTGCCGATAGAAACAAGTGTTTCATTTGTGAACATATTGTTTTTGCCCTCTGCAAAAGGTCCCCATGACATAATTTGCGTACCATATTTTTCCATATACTTTCTTGCTTCTTTTTGCTGATTGAAAACATGAGTTTCAACTTGATTGATTGCAGGTTTCACTTCTACAAAGTGACAAAGATCAACAAACCTGCCAGGATAGAAGTTCGAAACGCCGATTGCTCTTACTTTACCTTCTTTATATGCCTCTTCCATAGCCCGGTAAGCACCATAGTAATCACCAAAAGGCTGATGAAGCAGCAAAAGGTCTATATAATCTGTTTGAAGTTTTTTCAGCGAGTCGTCAATGGAACTTTTTGCCTTTTCGTATCCATAATTGGAAATCCATAATTTTGTGACAATAAAAAATTCTTCCCTTTTAATACCTGATTTTTTAACTGCAGCGCCAACGCCTTCTTCATTATGATAAGACTGTGCAGTATCAATGAGTCTGTATCCGGTCTCAATTGCATCAGATACACATTTTTCGCATTCGTCAATTCCTACCTGGTAAACTCCATAGCCTAAAATAGGCATTTCAATACCGTTGTTTAATTTTACTGTTTTCATATTTATTTTCTCCTATATTTTTAATGAATAAAGTTTGTGTATTCAACTGTTTCCGGTTCCGGAGGAGTAATCCCTGCTTTTTGTGCAGCTTCTTTGCATTTCAGATGATAGGCCAGATTTTTTGCTAAAATTCTCATATTCTGCATTCCTTCTTTATCCTCTTTAACTTCTTCAGGATTTTGTCCGTGAACCATATTCCAGTATCTTCCTGAAATTATCGGCATCTGGTTAATTTGAAAGTATTTATTTAACTGATCAAGGGTTGCAGTAGTCCCTGCGCGTCTTGCTGACACTATTGCTGTACCGGGTTTATGTTTAAAAGAATCATGACCTGACATATAATCAACAAAGAATGCTCTATCCAAAAACGGGACAATCCCGCCTGCAGCCGAGCCATAATGCACAGGTAAACCAATTACATATCCGTCAAAATCTCTTGCGTATTCAACAAAGTCATTAACTTTATCTTTAATTACGCATTTACCTATCTTCCCGCAGGCACGACAAGCCCTGCAGGGTGCTATAGCGTCTTTGCCTATGTAATAAATTTCTGTTTCAATACCTTGTTCGTTTAATGTTTTACTAATTTCGTTCAGTGCTGTATAAGTACAACCCTTTTCATTCGGGGAACCATTTATCAATAATACTTTCATTTTAACCTCCTTATTTTGTTTTGGCACCGAGATAAACTCCTTTTATCTCAATATGACTCAAGGCTTCATTTAGCGTTTTAAGTTCGTCAGTTGATAATTCAATATCAGCTGCATTGCTGTTTTCAATTAGTCTTTCAATTTTTGTAGTTCCCGGAATAGGGATAATAAAAGGTTTTTGAGCAAGCATCCACGCAAGTGATATTTGAGCTTTTGTTGCATTCTTTTCTTTTGCAAATTTTTCGATTAATTCAAGCAAACATTGATGTGCGTCTATATTTTCAGGTTGAAATTGAGGTAAGAAACTTCTGAAATCCGTTTTGTTGTCAAATTTGTCGTCTTTTGTGTAAGCACCTGACAAAAAGCCATTTGCAAGTGGACTGAATGCGACAAAACCTATTCCCAATTCTTCACATACCGGGAAAATTGTTTTTTCATACTGCCTGGCCATCATGGAATATCTACTTTGAATTGCAGTAACCGGACAAATTGAATTTGCAAATCTTAACTGTTCCGGAGAGGCTTCACTCATACCCCAATGTCTTACTTTACCTTCTTGCATTAAGTCGGAGATAACGCCGGCAACCTCTTCAATTGGAACCTTAGGGTCGACTCTGTGCTGATAATATAGATTAATACAGTCAATTTGTAGTCTTTTTAGACTTCCTTCTACTGATTTCCTTATAATTTCAGGCCTGCTGTTTGTTAAAAGTTCATGGTTTTGATTTGAAGTTATTCCGAATTTTGTGGCTATAACAACTTTATCATGATAGTTTTTAAGAGCTTTTCCGACAAGAATTTCATTCCCGTGCGGGTTGTCCGGAGTTCCATAAACCTCAGCGGTATCAAAAAATGTTACACCTAAATCCACTGCTTTGTGTATAAGTTTTATCATTTCTTTTTCGTCAGCCGGAGGTCCGTAAGCATGGTGCATTCCCATACAGCCAAGACCGATTGCCGAAACTTCTAAATTTCTCAACTTTTTGTATTTCATTAATAAAAGCTCCCTATTTTAATTTTGAATATTCCTTATCGCTTACTTTTTCAAGCCATTCTGTTGAAGCGCCTTCAGCAGGAACAGATATTGCTATATGTGAAAACCAGCTGTCTTTCGCTGCCCCATGCCAGTGTTTAACTTCCGGCGGAATATTTACGACGTCACCTGCCTTTAGTTCCCGGGCATCTTTCCCCCATTCCTGATAATAACCTCTGCCAGCTGTAACAATAAGTATCTGGCCCCCTTTATGGTGGATATGCCAATTATTGCGGCAACCGGGTTCGAAAGTTACATTTGCAGATGAAACGCCTTCTTTAGTCAGAGGTTTCAGGTAACTTTTTCCGGTAAAATATTTTTCATTAGCTTTATTTTCTTCACCCAATCCGAAATCTCCACCTTTGTATACCGAACTTGTTAACTTCAAAATCTCTTCAATCTGCTCATTTGTTAAACCGTTATATTTTCCGGCATTGATATGTGAATTTAGTTGTGGTTCTAACCCGTTTATGGTTGATAAAATTGATATTGTTGAAATTTCTCTTTCCTGGTATGTAAGAACTCCTCTTGCAAAAATATCTGCAAACAAATGTTCTTTTAGATACTGATCAATTGCTGGAGCGAATTCAAATACTCCGCCTTTAAAACGTCTTCCTGTAAGTTTAAATTGAACATTATCTCCATATGTAAATTTATCTGTATTTCCCGGTAATACGGATCCTTCTTTACCAATTTTATCGTTTTTATCCTCCCTTGAATCCATAACTTTCATAAATGTTGAAAGTCCGTTTAAACTTCTTGGAAAACCGCAATAAGCATAAGCCTGAATAAGTATCTCTTTTATTTCATTAACGCTCATTCCTTCATCCAGCGCTTTATTCAATGTTTTTTCCAGATTATCCAAATCTCCTTTTGCAGTGTATGAGGAAATCATTACAATATTTTGCTGTTTTGTGGTCAAAGTTCCTTTTGCCATGCATTTATCGCCAATAAAAATCCCCGCTGATATTACCAGCCCCATCAGTGCAATAAATCCAATTATTATAAAAGAAATTTATTACCGGCTATTAACCGGTCCTTTGGGTAATCAACTCCGCTTAATAAATACCAAAGGTACTCGTTCACACCAAATTGCCCAGGCAATTTCTCTTATAAAGTATAGATACAGCGAAAAATTAAATATGAATGAAATTGCACAAAGTGTCAATATGGCGCCGTCATCTTTTTACAGAAATTTCAAAAAAGTTACTCAGGTAAGCCCTCTGCAATATCAAAAGCAACTGAGACTAAATGAGGCTCAAAGGTTAATGTTATCAGGCGAACATAATGCAGAATCTGCAAGTTATATAGTTGGTTATGAGAGTCCGACTCAATTCAGCCGGGAATATAAAAAAATGTTTGGAAATCCGCCAAAAACAGATGTTAAAAATCTAGCTGTAGTTTAAAGAATTCTGAAAAACTTGGTAAAAAAACATTGATATCGTATAAACATAAATTTAGAAATTCCATATAAAACTAAAAAATCTGTTGTGTATTTTCCGGCCGTTTTATTTTAAATACTTGATGATTTAAAATTTACTTAAATCAAAGAAATAATTTTATTTTTTCAAAAGTTTTGCAACTCTTTCGTACCAACTTTCAGTGCCTGATATAAGCTTTTTATCCATATAAGTTATATAATCCGGAAAATCCCCGCGTAAAGAGTTTAATTTATCAATAATAAATTTCACTGTAGAGTCATTGTAATCCATTATTTTATAACCATTTTTAAGCTCAAATGCCACTGCCATATTATCAGATGCGCAAAAAGCATCAGTGAATTGGTTATTAGGCGTCTTTGTTGCAGCCTCTATAAGCCTTTTTGCAATATTATTTCTTCGATACTCCTTGGCGACAGCAACAGAATCAACATAACAAGTTTTGGGATCATACAGTCCTAACTCTTCTACTTGCAGTGCTTCTGATACCACTGCCCCAGCTATTCTTTTATGCTTATTTAACGCAACCAATGTTGTCATATTGCCATCATCGCGTTCTATCATATGAAGATAGTACTTTTTAATATTGGATAATAAATTTGAATACATAGGTGTATGTTCCTTCTCCTGATATTTTAGCAATGAAGGATCCTTTGTGTTATATATAAAACCTTGAATAAAAAAATCAGATAAATTTGTTAATTTTTTATCATTAGCAAAATCTTTTGCTGTATATTCTATAACTTGTAATTTGCCCTTTGAGGTATCAAGCTCAAAAGAATTAATTGGATTATTTTTTGAGCCGAAAGTCACGTTTCTGCCCAAATTTATATTAATACCGTATGTTTTCATGTTTTTATATTTCCCTCTTTTTAAGTATAAAATATATGAATAAAAACTTTTGTTACTTAATAATATAATTTTTAATTTTTGTAAATATTTCTTTTAAATATATCAATTAAATCTCTGGTTAACATTCTAATAAATATGATAAATATTACAAATATAAATACCCCCCAAAGTAAAAATTATCCCCATACTATTCAAAATCAGCCGCATTTCTGCGGGATAGCACCGGCAGAAAAACTTGCAAAAGACGTATATGTCGGAGTAAGAGACACTCTAATTCAGGAGACTGCATTTTTTAGAGAACCTGAAATGTTGGAATTCGTTAAAGAATATATAACAACAAGGCTTAAAAATAAACCGGAAATTAATATTATAGACGGCGCCTGCTCAAAAGGATACGAAACATATACACTGGCAATGATGTTAGATAAAATTGGGAAAAAGGTAAATATAACCGGTTTTGATATAGGCAATCAGGCCATAACAGAGGCGAAGAAAGGTGTATTTCTTATAAAAAAATTATGTGGAAATGAAGACACTATTGAAGCTTATCGTCTTGGTATGGACGCATATAATGATGATTATCTTGCTTTTAGCAATACTTCCCCTCTAAATTTAAAACAACAAGAATATAGAAAAGTATTTTATGACTTTTTTACGGAAATACAAAATTATAAAGAAAAAAGATCTTTATTTGAACGTATGCGCGAAATATTATTTAGCAAATTCACTCCTTATTTTAAAACTAAAGCATTCAAAATAAAACCCGAAAAGGCAGATACTTGTAAATTTGTTCAAGGAAATATACTAAAACTTGACGAAATAGTTCCCGCACATAGTGCAGATGTTCTTTTGTTTAGAAATGCATTGTATCATCTTACAACCCAAGAAGGCCCTTTAGGATTTAAAGTACAGCTTCCTGAGGCCTATATAATCCCAACAGTTGAAGATGTTGTAAAACAAGTCGATCAAGCATTAGCTCCAAAAGGAATCTTTGTTATCGGAGACCATCCAAGTGATCATACATTGACAGCAGGAAAAACTTTATACAGCGAACTTGAAAAACATAACTTCTCACCGGTATTTAAAAATTCAGACGGATCAATGTCGTTAATTTGGATGAAAAATGGGTAAATTTATTTATATTTAGCCAGATTTAGTATTCTCCGGGAGTATAGTTTTCAGTTTTAATAAGCTTATCATATTTAAGAATATATTCTAAATTTCCACCGTTATCTGAATTCGCCGAAATTTTTTCTTTCATAATGTTCAGTCGAAATACATCCCTTCCGACCTGATTCGGGGGTTTTAAACCGTTTGTATCAATATTTATCCAGCCACAAGTCGGAGTTGAGACTTCTTTTGCCGAATCCTTAATATAATTCCCATCAGCATCCCTATCATATGATATATACGTATATATACAATCATTATCAACAGCAGTCCTTCTTGTAATATTTATAAACATACCATCAGCAAGAATAATTCGATAAGCATTAAACCATGTTGCCGTTTGTGTCTGCCCATTTCCATTATTTAACTTTTTGTATTGCTTTATATCATAAGAGCCACCGCATTTTTTTTCAACCTCTGAAGTAGAAACACAGACATTTATAGAATTCAATAATTTTGAAAATTCCTTATTTAAGTCACTATCCTCTCCGGAAGTAAAAAAGGTTACATATTCTCCTGTAATGTCGTTATTTGCATTCCATTTGTTTAGTGCATTTAACAGTATTGAATAGCCTTTTTTAGCCGATGTTACCAGAACCCTTTCCTGATACTTAGCAATCAATGTCGGCAATGTCATTGCTGCAACTACTCCGATTATGCCTAGGGTTATTAGAACCTCTGCCAAGGTAAATGCGACCCTGTGAGGCAAATGGGGCCTGAGGCACTGCATTACAATGCTCCGCCGGCGTGGTGATACAGAAATCAAAGTAGGTTGGGCTTTCAGCCCAACATTAGATTTTTGTGTGCATATGGCCGAACATTTTTGTTGGGGGCTAGATCCTGAAATACTCTGCGAGCACCCTCCCTTGTAAGCCTCCTTTTCGTCGGCAACAAGAGGAGCTGCAAGTTCAGGATGACAGTTGGAACTATTTACAGACTTTTTCCATATGCGTACATCGAAGTTTTTTATGTAGGTTGGGGTTTCCACCCCAACATTAGATTTA
>CALUYU010000049.1 GCA_944325075.1 Candidatus Gastranaerophilales bacterium | reverse complement strand
GAGACAAGGGTTTTTGTCAAAAATACCTTTCTTCAAATTTTTCTCCAAATCAAAGTTTTCTGTATCAAACGTAAATAGGATTAAAGATAAAATAACCAAAGTAGGTTGGGCTTTCAGCCCAACATTAAAATATTGTTGGGGTAGAAACCCCAACCTACATAAAAACAGCGATGACCTCATAGGGAAAAAGTCGATAAATAGTTCCCCAAGTCATCCTGAACTCGTTTCAGGATCCTACCACCTGCAAGAATATACAGATTTCAATATCAATAAATCTAATGTTGGGGTGGAAACCCCAACCTACAATAATATTTCGCTGAATACTAAAGAGCGCAGCATAATATGGCAGTGCCTCAGGCTCCATTCGCCTCGTCGAATTGCATTCACCCTGGCTGAGGTTTTAATAACCCTAGGCATAATCGGCGTTGTTGCAGCTATGACTCTTCCAACGCTTATTCAAAGTCAGCAAGAGAAAGAAAAGGTAGTAAGATTAAAGAAGGCTTACAGTGTCCTAAACAGCGCAATCCAGCGGGCAATAACCGAGGACGGCCCTATTTCCAGCTGGAGCGGTATTAACACATCCCTAATAGCCGAAGACGATATGTCTGATGAAGAAAAAGAGGAGATTTCTGCCGCGAATGGTGCTACCATTTCAACTTTTTTATCACATATAAAACCATATTTAAATGTAATAAAATATTGTGAAGATCCAAACGATGATATTTGTGCCCCCAAAATGCCAAGATATTCATTGGATGGAACAGCTTATAGTTATGTTCGAGATCGTGTAGTCCTTTCTGACGGCACCGCTATAACTTCTGTTTGGATAAGTAATCCTACATGTAGTGCTAAAGCAGGCAATGCAAAAGCTTTACAAAAGGTATGTGGTCAAATGTTTGTAGATATAAAAGCCGATAAGACAGATCGAAAAGTTACCGGAGATACAGTATTTTTATTTTGGATAACTGAATATGGTCTATACCCTATGGGTTCTGCAATGGAAACCCAATATACATTTGAAGATTATTGCAATATATCAAAAACAAATAGTTTTAATGGGTATGGCTGTACGGCCTGGGTATTGCAGAATGAGAACCTGGATTATAAAAAATGTTCTGGTCTTGGTTGGGACGGAAAAAAGAAATGTAAATAAAAAACGGCCCATTGGGCCGTTTTTTATGCTTTAACTTTTTTAATAGCTTTTTGAACTCGTTTCAGGGTTTTTTCTTTGCCTATAATTGCGAGGATTGCGGTCATATCAGCTCCGCAAGTTCTTCCGGTTACCGCTGCTCTGATTGCCCACATTGTAATTTTGGGTTTAATTCCTTTTTCTTTATATTCTCCTCTAAATACTTCCAACTTGTTGTGTAAGTTTTCTTCTTCAAATTCCCATCCTTGAGCTTGTCTTGCAAACTCTTCCAAAACATCCTGTGAAACCTCCGTATCTATTACATTTTTCTGTACTTCCGGCTCAATTTCAACATCCTCCCCAAAGAAATACGGAACTGCATCTGTAATATCAGATAATATAGTCAGCGGTTCACGTGTTACTTCTACCATTCTTGTGTATTGAGCGTCTGTTAGTTCTGTTAAATCGTATTTTGTTAAATACGGTTTTAACCTTTCTTTTAAGTCTTCTATATCCAACATTTTAATATAATGGCTATTCATCCAGTTTAATTTATCATATTCAAAAATAGAGTTAGATGATGAAACTTCATTAATTCTGAAATCTTTAGCAATTTCATCAACAGTTTTAATTTCAACACCGTCTGAAGGCGACCAGCCAAGTAAGGCAACAAAATTTATGAGCGCATTTGTTAAGTATCCTTTTTCAACAAATTCAGATACAGCTGTTGCTCCGTGGCGTTTTGACAGCTTACTTCTATCAGGAGCAAGAATCATACCAAGATGGCCGAATTCGGGAACTTTTTCTCCTAATGCCTCATAAATCAAAATTTGTTTAAAGGTATTAGAAATATGGTCCTCGCCACGAATAATATGTGAAATTTTCATAAGCATATCATCAATTACGACCGCAAAATTATATGTAGGTGCTCCGTTTGATTTCATAATAACAAAGTCCCCAAGTAGATCTGTGTCCATATGCAGTTCGCCCTTAACCATATCATTGAATTTCAAGATTGAGCTATCATGGAATGCTTTTTGGGCTTTTGCGATATTAAATCTTATGGCAGGTTTTCTTCCTTCTTTTCTGTATTGTTCTTTTTGTTCTTCTGTTAAGTTTTCACATTTTTTTGAATAAACATAAGGTTTTTTATTTTGTGTTGCAAGTTTCTTTTCTTCTTCCAGTTCTTCCGGAGTACAGAAGCATTCATATGCATAACCTTTTTCAAGAAGAATTTTGGCATATTTAGGATATATATCAAATCTTTCTGATTGTGTGTAAGGGCCGTAGTCTCCGCCAACATCAGGGCCTTCATCCCAATTTAATCCTAATGCTTTTAAACTGTCAAAAATATTATCTATATACGCCTGGCTTGTACGTTCTGCATCAGTATCTTCAATTCTTAAAATAAATTTCCCGTTATTTTTCTTAGCAAATAAATAATTGAATAAAGCTGTTCTTGCGGTTCCGATATGCAAATTCCCGCTTGGTGACGGGGCTATTCTGACTCTTACTTCTGACATAATTCCTTCTTTCTTTTTTAAGTAATTAAATATCTCAGATTCAAATTACATTTAGCTTATTTATGTGTCAAACAGAGGATATTTTAAGGGTACAAAGTTTTGATTTTTATAAATCCTCTTGCATATATCAGGTTAGCACGAGCATGATTTGATTTCAATAGCTTAGACGCATATGTTAATTCTTATTTCACGACGGTCATTTTGTGATTTTATTAAGGGGTTTAAATTTTTTATATTATATGATATAATTTTAATTATAGCATACGAAAGGGATTATTATGGATATAAATAATATGGAAAATGAGAATTTGAATATAAAAGTAACAAAAATTTTGCGTAAAGATGTTATTGAAAAAGGTGTAAAAGTCGGAGAGGCTGACGTTTTTTATGATGAAAGCGGAAAACGTGTAAGACAGATTACATATAAGGATATGAATGATAACAGACGTTACGATTTAGTTGATAGTGTTACTGAGTATAAAAACGGGGTTATATACAAGCACAGCGTTATAAAAGTTAAACAGATTGTTCGATATAATTTAGACGGTTCTATAAGAAATGTAACTAATTTGGCTTAATATTTTTTTTACAACATTTAACCTTATTATGGACTTTTGAAAAGGGTTAATTGTTGTTAATTAAAAATTTTTTTGCAAGACTTATCTCATCTTCAGAGGTAAGGTTTTTATTTGCTAATTTTTGTTTAAGTATATAGTCAAAACAATCTTGGTATACCGGAGAAGGTTTTATTCCCATTCTCTGTAAATCGGCTCCATTTATTGAGATTGTTATATTTTTTAAATTATTCAGATAGTGTCGGGCAATGCTTTCATTTTTAAGTATTCCGTATATTATTATCGTTTCGGTTTTAAGATTTTTAAATGTGTTGTAGATTTCATAATCCGTATTTAAACTTAGATTTTCAATTGAATTAAAATCTTTGATAATCTTTTTTTCTTCTTTGGTAAGCTCAAGATTTGCAAGATCGCTTATGGTTGCTAAATATATGAGCCAGATATTAGAGTGTTCGATTAGCCTATCATATTCTGTAATAAATTTTTGAATATTAATACCGGTTTTTGATATTTCTTTTTGGGTAACAAGTTTGTATATTTTGTTATCCATAAATTCATCGTAAGCTTTTTGCAGGTTCAGGTTGAAAGTTTCTATTAACTCTTTTTTTAACCGTTTAAAGCTCATATCATAGTTGATATTTTTTAAGTAATCATCTCTTAGCATTTTAGTATGTTCATCAAGTCCAAAACCGAACCTGACGGAAAATTTAAGTGCTCTTAAGATTCTTGTCGGATCTTCAATAAAACTTTTGTCGTGCAGAACTTTAATTTTGCCCGCTTTTATATCGTCTAAACCCCCGGTATAATCTATAATTTCTCCTGTTTTGTAATTTTGGGCCAATGTGTTAATTGTAAAATCCCGTCTTAAAACATCTTGTTTTAATGAACATCCTATTTGGGTAATTATTGGCAGATGCCCCGGACGTTCGTATATTTCGGAACGTGTTGAGGCAATATCTGTTTCTTGTCCGTCAATTCGAACTCTTACAGTCCCGAAAGGTTCGTTGATTTTTAAAATTTCAGCATTTTTAATTGTTTGGGCATATTCAATAGCATTGCCGACGTAAGTTAAATCAATATCGAAACTTTCTTTTTCAAGGATTTTGTCACGGACTACCCCGCCTATATAAAACAGATTTGATGTATCTGCCAAAATATTAATATCAGAATGCATATTCCCCCTTATGTTTTTTATTCTGATGATTATTTGCCGGAACACGGATAGAAATCCCGCCGCTCCTTTAAATAGATGATGTTCATATTCTCTATTTTAGCGTAAAATTAATTTATATTCAACGGAAGAGGTATCTTATGTTACAAGAAGCGTCAAGAGCAATTAATTCAGCATTTAATAACAGTTTTATAAAAAAGTTAAGTTTATATCTTCATGATTGTGTAAGAGAAGAAGTTCAGAGTTCAACGTTCAGAAACCTCAAGGGTGATAAGGACAATAAATGGTTGTTTCTCAAAGGGAAAGAAGAACTTTTATCCGGCGGAGACGAGTATTTACGTCTTGACGGGGGTGACAGCAAGCTTACTGAGTTGATGAACCTTTCAAGTGCCGGTGTAAAAGATAAATATCTTATCTATGGTTATTTATTTTTGGTTGGTAAAAGCTCTAAGTCTAAAAAAGCAAATGAATTTCTAACCCCGCTTTTGTACATGCCTTGCCGGCTGGAGCGTAACGGTATAAATATTAACTGTATTCCCCAAGAAGAAGTTCTGTCTTTAAATACCGGTGCGTTGACTGCTTTAATGAAGAAAAATGATGATGACGATGAAGTTGAACAATTGCTTGAAGGGCTTCTGGAGGTTGTTCCGTCAATTCCTATCACAAATGAAAGTTTAGCAATATTTTTGACAACATTAAAGTCTCTTATTCCTGAAATAGATATTAATCTGGATGATAAAAATAATGTTGATGAAGATAATGTTTCAAAGGATAGTGAGACTGATTTTTATAATGAAAAAATTGACTCATCAAATGTTGAAGACCTTGTTTATTCTGAAGAGAACAAGCAAAAGCAGATGAAAAAGCTTGAGAAAATAAATCTTACAAGCCAAGCTGCCATAATTTTGACAAAACGTCCTACTGTGACAGCTGGTGTTTTGCATGAACTTACTCAAATTGCTGAAAAGCCAAGCGGTGTTTACAGAGAAACAGCACTTAATGTTATAAATGAAGAATTTTCTCTCTCAAGAGATAAGTCGTCTCCTATTAAGGATATGAAAAGTATTACGGATTTTTATCCGATTACTCCTCTTGCGTTAAGCGATTCGCAGGAAAGGGTTATTAAAAACATTGAAAACAGTAAATTTATAGCGGTACAAGGGCCTCCGGGAACCGGTAAATCCCAGACTATTGTTAACCTTGTGGCTCATTTAATTGCTAACGGAAAAACAGTTCTTGTTGCCTCAAGAATGGATAAAGCCGTTGATGTTGTTGCTGACCGGCTTAATGAGCTTGGAGCTCCGTTTTTAGCTTTACGTGCCGGACGGTTAAATTATCAGAAACAACTGAGTCTTGAACTTCAGAACCTGCTTTCAGGTAAAGTTGATATAGATACCGATTACGAAGACAGCCTTTTTGCAAGCGTTGATGATATGAAAAATCATCTTAATCTTATAAAAGATTGTGAAAATAAATCTGAACATATTATTAAACTTGAAAATGACTGGAGAAGTTTATCAATTGAAACAGAAGAACATGAAAAATCTATCGGGCAACTTCAGTTTATAAAAACAGCGTTGAAAAAATCTGAGATAGAATCTATTCTCTCTATTATTGCAACATTGGAAAAAAATATTGAAAAGACCGGATTTTTTGCAAATATTGCAAATTTCGGAAGTGTTAACAGCTTGAAAAAAATTCTGAAACTAAAAGATTTTGAAGTAAATTACGAAAATCTTGGCCGGCTGAAATCGGAATTGGAAGTTGCTGCTATGATCTGGAAATTAAGGAAGATTGAGGCTGATATTCAAAAAACCGGGAATTTGCATGTTCTCTCTGAACAAATACGCCAGATGAAGAAGAAACAAAAACCTCTTGCGGTAAATATTTTAAAAGGACGCAGACGGGAAGGGCTCAAAAATTTGTTGAGAGATCAGATAAAATGTAACCGTTTAAAAATTCATGCAAAATCTCTTGTTGAGCGCCGCCAGAATCTTCAAAACAGAATTCTGGAGACTGAAGATTTTAAACCTTTGCTGGAGGCTTTCCCTTGCTGGTGCGTGACAACTTATGCTGTATCGGGTTCTCTGCCTTTAAAACCCGGAATGTTTGATGTCGCAATTATTGATGAGGCCTCACAATGTGATATTGCAAGCTGTTTCCCTATATTATTCCGTGCGAAAAAAGCGGTTATTGTCGGAGATGATAAACAGCTTCCGCATCTTTCATTCTTGGAAAAAGCTAAAGAACAATCATTCCTTTCACAGTATGGAATTCCTGATAAATACCAGCTTATGTGGCGTTTCAGGACAAACTCGATGTTTGATTTGGCCGATTACTATTCAATGAATTCTGTAATGCTTGATGAACATTTTAGAAGTTTGCCACCTATTATTGAGTTTTCTAACAGAGAGTTTTATGGCGGGCGTATAAGAGTTATGAAAAAGGATGTCGGTGACAGCAAGGTTCTTGAAACCGTTATTGTTCCTGAAGGAAAGGTTGATTTGGACGCGACCAGAAATCTTCCGGAAATTGAGGCGCTTGTTAAGAGGCTGTACGACATTGTTGTAGAGGATGAAAGATCTAACCCGGATAAACCTGTGTCAATAGGTGTTATTTCTCCTTTCAGGGCTCAGGTTGAACAGTTGAAAGTTTCTATTTCAAAAGTGTTGTCGGATCATATGTTAAGAAAGCATCAGATAGAGGTTGGTACTGCACATACTTTTCAGGGCGATGAGCGTGATATAATTCTTATGTCCTGGGCTTTTGCTCCGAACAGTTTTCCTCAGAGCTTAACATTCCTACAAAAGCCTAACCTCTTTAACGTTGCTATTACAAGGGCACGGTCAAAGGTTATTAACTTTGTATCAAGAGATCCTAAAGATATTCAAGAAGGTCTTTTCCGCGATTATATGGCTTATATAGAAGAGTACAATAATAAAAAAGCCGCTTTGGAAAATCCGGATATAGATGAAAATATTTATAAGAATAAACTTGAACGGGAGATTGCCTCAAAACTTAGAGAACTTGGGCATTCCGTAAAAGCTGGGGTTGATATTGCGGGCTTAAGTGCAGATTTGCTGGTTGATGATAAATTTGTTATAGAGGTTGACGGAGAAGAAGATAATATTCCTCAGCGGATGTCTAATATGAAAAAACAATCAATTTTGGAACGCTGCGGATTTAAGGTTAACCGTATAACTTTCAGAGAGTGGCAGTATTCTCAAAATGCCTGTCTTGACCGTGTTTTGACAATTTAAAAGTTGTATAATATGAGAAGGAATACGATGATGATTTCGGAATTGTTGAAGTAGAGTTCACATTCGATTATACTTTTATTGAATAGAAGGCACACGTTTATGAATAAGCAATCATTAATAAAAAAATGCTTTATAGATGATGACGCGCTTGAGACTTATCCTTGGGAAAAAGACGAATACAAGGATTGTTGTGTTATGCGTCACAAAAGTAATAACAAGTGGTTTGCCTTGATTTTTGAGATGAACGGCAAGCTTTTAATAAACCTGAAAGCTCCTCCTGATATAATTGCTGTATTGAAAGAACAGTATGAGGGCATTTTACCGGCATGGCATATGAATAAAAAGCACTGGTGCACTGTTGATGTAAATAATATTCCGGCAGATACCCTTAAAGAAATTATTAAAATCAGTTTTGATATAACAGCGCCTAAAAATAAACGATTATCTGTCAAGGACAAGTGCAAAAGCTAACGTTTCTAATATTGTCTGGATGTTCATGTTAAGACGTAATTCATCCTTTGCATGTTCAACGGAATTTATATCTTTTATAAGTTTTATTTTAAGAAGAGAATTGTCAAGTGAATTTTTAAGCAGTGCTGCCATATAATTTTGAATTTGATTTAGAATTTCCGAACTATCATTTTCTTTTGTTAATTCATACATTTTTTCGTACAAGTCCAGAACTTCATTTCTGCTTAGCTCCAGGTATCCATCCATAACCTTTTGTACCAGTGAGTAGTCTCGGGGTTCTTCTTTTCTTGAAGGAACAAAAAAGCACTGGGCCCGTGAGATTATTGTGGAAAGCATATCTGTTTTGTCTTTTGTGAGGAAAAAGAATGTAGTTTTTGACGGTGGTTCTTCAAAAGTTTTCAAAAGAGCGTTAGCTGTTGGTTCCTGAAAATTTGTCTCATTAAGCCCAAGAATGTTTCCATCTTTATCTTTGTCACAAAAGATTAATACTCTGTGATACTCTGAGGTTACCAGTAAGTCATTTTTAATCATTCTTGCCTGGTCAATTGAAATAACTGTTTTTGAATCATCGTTTGAAGGTTTGTTGTCAACTTTTGATATTGTAAGAACTGCGGGGTGCTGGTTATTTCTTATCCAATTACAGTTTAAGCATGTGCATTGCGGGGTTTTGTCCCCGGAACAGTTTAGAAGTCTTGCAATTTCAAGTGCCAGATCATACTGTGCCTGCAAGTCTGTCCCGTAAAACAAAATACAATGAGCTATATTTTTGTTTGTATTTGCTATTCCGGATTTGAAATATTTCATTAAAAACGGATATTCTTTTTCTAAAATTTCTGTTTCCATATTCCCCCATTATTTAAAAAATGCATTTTCAATTTCTGCTTCTGGATTTTGTGATAGTCCCGCTTTAATTTTGTATTCTGCATCAGTTATATTCTCTTTTAATCTTACCAGATCTTTAAGGTTAGTTTTTCTTAATTTTTGCAGAGTAAGCTTAACAACATACTCGTGCTGGTTCGTCATTTTTGCAAGTTCAAAAGGAGAAAGCTCTGAGGATTTTGCTTTTAAGACAATCCATCTCCGAACCATAGTTTGAAGAGTTGAGACTATTTCAAGACAATATTTTTTATCTAGTAGTTTTCTGTATTCTCTTAGGGCTTTATCTTTTTCTCCTGCCATAAGATAGTCTGAAAATACAAACAAATCTTCATTGGAAATACAGTTTTCCCGAACCATATCCGCATTAACAACATTATCCGGATATGCGGCAAGCTGAAGTTTCTCAAGTTCTTTGTCAATTTGTCTTAAGTTGTTCCCAACCTGTGACACTAGGGCTGTTAGTGCTTCCTGGGTCATTTTTATTTTTTTTGACTGGGCTTGTTTCTTTATCCAGCCTTCAAGTTCCACTGTTTTGTATGTAGGAATTGTTGCAAATTCCCGGGCGTTATATTTTGAAAGAAGTTTAAAGAATTTCTTTCTGCTGTCTAATTTTTTCCCTTCATCTCTTGGCAGCTGGGCGGTAAATACTATATCAAGATTTTCATTGTTATCCTCAAGAGCTTTTGTAATCTCTTTTATCTCTTTATCTTCAAAAGTTTTTGAAAAATAATCAAGGCATTTTATGACAACCAGCATTTTCCCGAACATCATAGGCTGGGTTCTTAAAATTGAAATCAGATCAGGAAATTTCGGATTATCGTATACTTTAAAACTCATTTCAAGAAAGTTCTTATCAAGAGTTCCTTTTAATTTTTCGATTTCTTTTTCGATATTAAAATCTTCTTCGCCATAGAAAAAATATACTGCCATAATAATGTTATATTATAAAAATCATTAAAAATAAATAATAATATTACTTTAATGATTTCCAGTACCCGCTTTTTTCAGTATCGGGATTAACGTCAATTATAGCATAGTATGCGCAGCCGGAGCCGTTAGAACCCTGGGTTGATGTAAATGAGCATGGACTGCCTGCATTTTCATACTGCCATTCTTTGCCTGCCTCTGAATTATTTTTCAGATCTTCTAATTCCTCTTCTGTATATTTTCTTGTCATTTTCCATCCGGCCAGAGTATCTTTTGAATCTACATAAAAGTAAAAGATATCATACCCAAGCCTGTTAGGCGGAGCACTTCCGTTTGTGTCTACATAAACATTTACTTTCCCTCCTAATATAAAAAAATCAGCGTACGATGTGTCATTAAAGCGTCTGTTTGTATTTAAAAACTGTCTTGCATTTGTGTTTACCGGATTCCCAATCAGATTGTATATTGTATCTTTTCTCTCAATATAGTTTGCATCTTTCTCGTGTCTGTCTTTGTGATTTGTATTATTTAGTGCTTTGTATAAATACGGATAGCATTCTTCCTGATTTACATAATTACTTCCATCATATGAGGAACAGTATTTCCCGAAATTTTCAATTCCGGCTTCGGCTTTTGCCTTTAAAACTACCTGCTGCATTACACTGTACGATTTTTTGAACTGAGTTTGCAGTACTGCTATTTTATATTTGTTTATTAATGTTGGCAGCGTCATAGCAGCAACAACACCGATTATGCCTAGGGTTATTAAAACTTCCGCCAGAGTAAATGCAATTCGACGAGGCGAATGGGGCCTGAGGCCCTGCATTACAATGCTTCGCCGGCGGGGTAAATCGAAAATCAAAGTAGGTTGGGCTTTCAGCCCAACATTAGATTTTTGAGTGCAAATGGCCGAACATTTTTGTCGGTGGCTAGATCCTGAAATACTCTGCGAGCACCCTCCCTTGTAAGCCTCCTTTTCGTCGGCAACAAGAGGAGCTGCGAGTTCAGGATGACAGATCATTCTACCCCAACCGACATTATCTTTAAAATATCCCACACAGCGACGCGTTATATGGTTGTGCCTCAGGGACAAAAAAAACCAACCAACTTTAATTTTATTGTTGTGTAACCTACAACCTGGATTTTGTTTGTATTTTATTCTTACGCAATTATCAAAAACGTGTCTATACCGCTGTCCCGACACAAACAATTTGCCGTAATGGCCATGAGACAACAGTTTTAGGTAAAGGTCTGCCCCCCCCCCCCTCAGGGAAATTGGCTCTATGATTGAGTTTTAGCATTATCTTCCTCCTTAAATTCTTTCTTTATTTATTATATCCTATTTTTAATTCTTTTTCAACTTTTGTTAAATGTTACATAATGTAACGATTAAGTTATAAATTTGAAATTCGTGTACATATATATCCTTAGTATATATGCAATGCTTGTATTAAAGGAGATGAATATGGATACAGAAAAAGTTCGTATAGGCAATGTAAACTTTGACAAGGATAGTATATTGTGCTCAAAACAAGTTTATGAAAATGGTCGTCGTCTGAATTATGTTTTTTTAGTAGGCGGTACTAAAATAACTTTCCCTGATCAGGATAACAGAAATGCGGCAGTATCACTTGCTATGAATTATAACAGCGATGTTGCCGAAATTTGTGCCTGGTTTAATAATATAAAAGGTCTGATAATAGAAGAATCTCCAAGAAAAGGCAGTTATTATATCAGAGAGACATAAAAACTTAATACACATATGTGCATTAAAAAAAATCCGGTTTGTTCTTGCTGTAAGGTTCTAATTTACCAATTTTTATACCTTGTAATTATGGCTAAAAATGATGCATGCGCAGAATTTATCGCTTCTATTACTTTGTTGTTAAAGCAGTTTCTCAGATTTTTTATTGGATTAAGCGTGCTGGTATTTTTATATTGCCGGTTAAAATATTTTTGTTTATAAAAATGTTTGTCAAGTATTTCCTGCATTTTTTCTGTATATTTAATAATTCCCATCCGATTAATAACATCATCTAAATATTCTCCTTTTGTGAGGTCATAGAATGCGGACATGTGCGCAGTTCTATGTGAGCCGGAATTACAGTGAAATAAGGTTTTACCTCCTTTTTCCCCGTTTGTTTTAACGCTTTTTGCAATTTCAGTAAGTTCATCTATTGTCGGATATTTACTGTTTAGATGGCTGTATGGTCGTCTTATATACTTAATCCCCAGTTCTTTGCAAACATATTTTTCTATAAACTTAAATCCTCTGATACCTATATGTCTGAAATCATATATTTGGGTCACTCCCTCTTTCTTTAATTCAATTAAATCAGAAATTTTTGGGTGAGGTCCTCTTATCAGATATTTGTCTATTCTGTTATATTTTGGATTTAAACCTTTTGAGGTATAAAAAAATTGGTAAAAATTAGTTATTTTCATTTCGTATTATTATATAATACTTCTAAATATTTTTTTTGCTATCTGCTAATTAATTTTTACCAATTTTTATTAAATTTATTAAATTTTTATTTAGCTTTCAATCAATAAGCTTGCGCCAATAACTCCGGCTGTATTTCCCAGTTGAGCAGGAACGACTTCAACTGTTTCACCGGCAATTTTCATTGCACGTTTTTTTAGGGTTTCTTTTAGCGGATCCAGCAAAAAGCTTCCTGCTTCTGCAACTCCGCCTCCGATAATAACTTTTTCAGGGTTAAGCAGGTTTACAACACTTGCAAGTCCTATCCCGATATATTCACCCATAATTGTAAATATTCTTCTGGCAACCGGATCTCCTGCCTTTGCGGCTTCACATACAATAAACGGAGTTATGTCAGGATTTGCAAGTTCACGGAATTTAGTAGATTTCCCGCCTTTAATATAATCTTCAGCCATAGCAACAATTGCCGGGCCTGATGCAAACGCCTCTAAACAGCCGGTATCTCCGCAGCCGCAAATAGGGCCGTCATGCATTTGAAGTTTAATATGTCCTATTTCTCCCGCCGCATTAGACGCTCCGCGGACAAGTTTTCCGTTTACAATTAACCCGGAGCCAATACCGGTTCCAACTGTTATGCATATTAAATTTTCACATCCTTTTCCGGCTCCGAAATTTAATTCTCCAAGTGCTGCACATCTTACATCGTTATCAACACGTGTCGGAATATGGAATTCACTTTCAATCATTTTCGCAATAGGTACATCTACCCAGCCCGGAATATTCGGGGCAAGTCTTACTATTCCGGATTTGTAATCAACCTGGCCGGGAAAGCCAAATCCAATACCTTCAACATCTTTTGCATTAATACTTGTTTCTTTTAACAAATCCTGAATAGCTTGTTTAATATTATCAACAGTGTATTCATAACCCATTTCTGCACGGGTGGGAATTGAGTTTGAGTAAATAATTTTCCCTTCACTGCTGACAAGCGCAAGCTTAACATTTGTACCACCTACATCTATACCAATTCTGTTTTTAACCATCTTAAATTCTCTCCTTAACTATTCTGTTTTTATAATATGACAAAAATATTTTACTTACAATATAATCTTTCTTTTAGCCGTCAGGAGAATGCCGAAAATTAACAATCCCGATAGAATTATTGTGTAAATTAGAGGAGTTGTTATTATGAAGAAAGTTTTAATATTTGGAGCAATATTCGTTTTTACCCTGCCTTGTCTTGCGGCCACAAGATATGTTACCACCTCAACACCGCTAAGAACTCCGTACAACAGACCTTATGCAATGCAGAATTATGCTTATAACAGATTGGCAGATGTGGAAAGATCTGTTCTTGGCCGAAATTATAACGGACAAAATATTAATTCCCGTCTAAATCGTCTTGAAAAAAAGGTTTTTAACAGAACATATCCTAATTCAACTATAGAACAAAGAATTGATAATCTGGTCATAAATTATAGAAATAATACATCAAACATGACCCCTATAAATACTAATGGAAAAGTCCGAAATATTATAAACGGTGTTAGTTCTGCATTTTTTGGAACTCCTACCGGGTTTACACCTCCGGTTAATCCTTATTATAGTTACGGTAACAACAGTTATGGCTCAAATTACGGTCACTACACCGACTATTACGGCAATCGCGGCTGGTACAGACGCAACAACAGCATAGGGACAGGAACAGGTGTACATATTCTTGACTAATCTCATTTTATCATTAAATATATCATACGTTTAGATGTTTATCATCTTGCTTAAATAATTCATAATATAAGCAAGAAAGTGTAGTCTAAAATGCCTTTTCGATACAGATTACAAAAAATACTGGATTTTCGAATCCGCAAAAAAGAGGAACAATTGTTAGTTGTTCAAAAAGCCCAGCAGGCAGTATTTATTGCGGAAGAGAATATCAGAAAAAATAACGAAGAGATTCAGGCTACTCAGATAAACATGCGTAAAGCCGACCCAATGATGTATGACGCTTATGATAAATACCTTATACACCTTTGGGAAAAAGCTGAAAAGTTAGAGCAAATTCGTGTGGAAGCACAGAAACAGCTCGACATAGAAAAACAAAAACTGGTAAAACTTGAACAGGCTGTTAAAGTTCTTGAAAAACACAAGGAAAAGAGCCGTGAAGCTTACTTAGAAGAAGAGAAACAAGCAGAATTAAAACAATATTCCGAACTTGGTGTAACCAGATATTTCGCCCAGAATAAACAGCGCCAGGAAGAAGAAGAACAGGAAATTTTGCAGCAGCTTGAACAACTGGAGGGTAGTTAGAAATATGAACTTAAGTACTAAATCAACAGTAACAACAGCCGTATTTTCAAGTAATGAGATGTCTAAAACGGCTGCATCTACTCAAATAAAACGCTTTTCAGATGCAAATTCATCCTTTGCCTCTGAAATGAATTCTTCTAAGGCTGAAGCTGAAAATATTGAGGAAACAAAAAATTCATCGGAAGTTGAAGATTCCCATGAAGCTGATAAGGCAGAAAAGTCTGAAAAAAGTGATACCCAAAAGACTGATAATACTAAAACTGATAAGGTAACTAAAGAACAAAATTCCGAGAATAATCAAACTCTAAACGGTGAAGTTTCCCAAAACTCCCAATCTCAAAATAATCAGCAGGGCCAAGGACAAAATCAGAATCAAAATGCTTATACGCCTCTATCCGACCAAATTCAGGCTTATATGAATGCAAACGGTGTTGATTTAAATTTTTCAGGAATAAATTCAATGAATGCAACTTCACGATCACAGCTTACAGGCATGGCAGTTGCTGTTGACTATTCTTCAGTTAAAATGTCCGATGTTGATGCTAAATTCTTTGCAGATTTGGTCTCGAAAACTGATATGTCTGTTGGCAGTGTTGCGGCTGAATTCCAAAAAGCACTGCAAAACGGTAATGTTAAAATGGTTCAATCTACTGCAAAAGCAAGTGCGGCTCTTATTGAAGCATTGAAAGAGTCTTCAAAAACAAATCAGCCTTTCAGAATTGATTTTGACAAAGATATTTCTGTAGTTTTGCAAGTCGATAAAGCCGGGAAAATTAATGCTAATTTCATTCCGGGAGATAAGGCCGTTGAAAATTACCTGAGAAATAATATAGATTTCTTACGTCAAAGATTTAATGAAGAAAATATTGCATACGGAGATTTGAGTTACTCTCAATCCCGCCGTCAAAAAGAAGAGCAAAAACGGAATAATAAGGAGAACGGCAATGAATGATTCATACGTAACAGCCTTAAATACACAAAAAGCAACGCAAAACTGGATGGATGTTATCGCTGATAACATGACTAACGTCTATACTCCGGGGTTCAGGCAAAAGGAAGTTAATTTCAAAACATTTCTTGGCGGCGCTATTTCGGAAGATTATTCAAAGAATATCGGTCAGGGTAAATCTACTCCGGGTACTGCTATAGAAAATCTGTTTTTGGAAGGAAAAGGTTTTTTCCTTGTTAAAGATGCTGAAGGGAAAAGTATTTATACCCGTCTTGGCGATTTTACATTTGACGGAGAGGGTGTATACCGTGATAAAAGCGGAAATACAGTACAAGGATATATTCTTAATGACAAAGGTGAAATCATGCAAGGGACAAAGTCTATTACTGCTGATTTGTATCAGGAAACCGCAATGAAGGGTGGTTCGCTTGATATTCCTACAACAAATATTAAAATGTGGATTGATCCTAATAATGGGAAGTATTTAGGTAAATACGATGATTATGAGATAAAAAATGACGGTACCATATACGGGAAAGCTGATAACGGAAAACGTTCAGTGCCTTTGTATCGTATTACTACCAGAAATTTCCATAATGCGGCTGCATTATACGAGTTTAAGGACGGTCAGTTTGTGGAAACTGAAGAGTCCGGTAAACCGCTTCTCGGGTTTGGTGAAATCCGCTCAGGGCTTTTGGAACTTTCAAATGCTGATTTTAAAACAAATATCTCATATTTCCAAATGGCTAAATTGCAGATGGAAATATCAAATAAGCTGATTTCTTCCAATAAAGAACTGCTTGAAGAAGCACTTAGACTTGTCGGTTCTTAATTTAATTAATAACGGATAATAATTTTTACATACATTATTCTGATAATGTATTAATATTTATTGGGTTTACTTTAAACTCCATTTGTTACAGGGACGGGATGTCCCTTTTTGTTGCATTAATTGTTTATTCTGCTAATGCTGTGGTTTCCACCGCAACTTCCTTTTTCTTTAGCGGAAAGCGGATTTTCGGAAGGGTGAACAGAGTGAACCCGTAAGGTGTCAGGAAACATCCAGTTCAATGTAGGTTTGGGTGAAACCCCAACAAAAATAAAGAAATTCAAAAAACAACCAACTGTCATCCTGAACTTGATTCAGGATCTAGCCACCGACAAAAATGTTCGACTACCTGCACACAAAAAACAAATGTTGGGGTGAAACCCCAACCTACTTTGATTCCCGTATTATCCCGCCGGCGGAGCATTGTAATGTAGTGTCTCAGGCACAAAAAGAACTCAATACAAGTTGTGAGACTTGATTTACCCTTTAAGGACTTACAACGAATTGTTTTTAGATAATGTAGGTTGGGGTTTGTCCCTGAGGGACTTCCCTATAACGCTCCGCTGTGTGGAGCGCATAGTGAAAAGGTCAATAAATAATTTTTCATGTCATCCTGAACTCGTTTCAGGATCTTACCGCCATCAAAAATGTTCGACCAACTGCCCACAAAAAACAAATGTTGGTCTGAAAGCCCAACTTACTTTTTCTTTAGCGGAAAGCGGATTTTCGGTAGGGTGAACAAAGTGAACCCGTAAGGTGTCAGGAAACGTCCAGTTTTCTGACACCCCGAATAATCCAAGAGAGAAAAAGTAAGCAAAAAGAAAGCACTATGAGTCGTGAGACGTAAATTAAAAACAGATACTTGAAAAAATAAAAAAATAGTATATAATAAAAGAAAAAGGAGGTAGACATATGGAAAAGTCAAGTATAGCAGGGCATACGGGGGGGGGGGGTAACGAACCTCAAGGGAGACAAGGGTTTTTGTCAAAAATACCTTTCTTCAAATTTTTCACCAAATTAAAGTTTTCTGTATCAGATGTAAATAAATATTATGTTGGGGTGAA
>CALUYU010000048.1 GCA_944325075.1 Candidatus Gastranaerophilales bacterium | reverse complement strand
CACCAAAACAAAGTTTTCTGTATCAGATGTAAATAAATATTATGTTGGGGTGAAACCCCAACCTACATTGAACTGTGCGGGGCGCATTGGGAAACGGTCTATAAATAATTTTTTATGTCATCCTGAACTAGTTTCAGGATCTAGCCACCGTCAAAAATGTGCGACAATCTGCACTGTATCAGGGAAAGAGGTATTAGATAAAGTAGGTTGGGCTTTCAGCCCAACATTAAAATATTGTTGGGGTAGAAACCCCAACCTACAAAAAGCTATTTCTTATGTATCTCGGAAAGCGACGCGTCATGTAAGAGGGGGCTTAGTCCCCGCATTTACTCTTGCAGAGGTCTTTTTACCATACTACCACTCGCCTCGTAAAGTCGCGTTCACCCTCGCTGAGGTTCTAATTACCCTTGGCATAATCGGCGTTGTTGCTGCTTTGACTTTGCCGGTGATTATTCCCAAAATTGATAAAGCAATTACAGTAAATCAATTAAAAAAAAGTTTTTCTACTCTATATCAACTTATTCTACTATCAGAAAAAGATAATGGAGAAGTTTGGGAATGGGAATCTCCTGATGAATTTAGTTACACATTTAATGAGTCTGAATTTTTTAAGAAATATTTTGAGCCATATTTAAAAAAAGTTGTGGATTATAAATCCAATTTACCTAATGTTGAATATGCAACATATAATATTGATGGTGACAGAGTACCTCTTGCCAGCTCTTGGACAATTCTTCCGGATGGGAGTTCAATAGGTCTTTTTAATAATTCAGGAGGAGAGGATGGAAGTCTCCCCGGCGGAGGAACTTATATGTGGATATTTATTGATGTAAATAATAAACAACCACCTAATCGACTTGGCAGGGATATATTTATGGCAGAATTAGTCAGGAATAAACGTATTGTAATGTGGGGATCTGATTATAATAATAGAGACTCGCTTATTACGGACAGATATGGATATTCTTGCAAGAAAGGTACACATGAACGTTACGCAGGAGGTAATTGCGGGGCATTGATCCAAATGGACGGCTGGGAGATTAAGGACGATTACCCGTGGTAATAAAAATTTCCCGTTTAACAAAAATATAAACGGGAAATTTATTTTTTGTATATCCGGCATTATCTAAAATATACCGGTTCTCCGTCTCTTAACGAACCTTGTTTTCTTCACCTTTGATAAGTCTTTTTATATTTGAACGGTGCAGCCATATTATATATACAGCTCCTAATGCACAATAACAAACATATGCAAGATGTCCGTCAAGAAAATACATTATAAAAGGTGATATTGCAAGCGCAATAATAGATCCCAGTGATACATATTTTGACAAGTAAGTTATTACACTCCAAATAACAGCAATTATAAGCCCGACCAGCCAGTTAAGGGCAAGAATTGTCCCTACTCCTGAGGCAACAGATTTTCCTCCTGTGAATTTAAGGAAAACGGACTTGGAATGACCTAATATTACGGAAATGGCGGCTAATACCGGCAAAAGTCCGATTCCTGTAAATACTGTTGCAAATATCTTTGCAAGAATTACCGGCAATGCTCCCTTAAATGCATCAAGCAAAAGTGTTATGAAAAACCATTTCTTACCCATAACCCTTTTTACGTTGGTAGCTCCGGTTGAGCCTGAACCTATTGTCCTGATATCCTGGCCTGTTGCTGTTTTAACAATTATATATCCGGTTGGAATTGACCCTATTAAGTATGCTGCAATAATTGTCAATATAACTTCTGCTATTTCCATAATCTCTCCACAAATCTACTTTCAATGACGTATAGTATTATAGCATGTTTTTATTTATAATTGCAATATTGATAATTAGTTAAAAACATGTTATTATTAAATCAGAGTTGGTTATGAATAAAAGACTTATCATACTTGGAATTGTTATACTTATAACCTCGGTTATTATTAAGTTAGTCTGGTCAGGGCTGAAGTCTGTTAAAGTAGATGACTTTAAACCGGCAGCTGTAATGTTTGTGGTAGATTCCTCTGCGTCTAATCAGAGAGAGCTTCCGGAACAGAAAAAACTTCTGAAACAAATTTGTAATCTGCTTGACCCTGAAGATAAAATTAAAATCATAAGAGTTTCGGAGGATGCCTATTTGATATATGAGGGGGCTCCTTTTAACGGTTCTAATATTAATAAAGTTATGAATGCCTTTACAAAATATGAAGCAAAAGATTATGGTACAGCATACGGTGTCGGGCTTAAAAAGGCGTTTAATTATGCTGTTGAAATGAAACGAAATGGTTATATGCCGGCTGTAGTCGTCATCGGAGATCTTGAAAATGAAGGTGCTACCCAAAAGCAAATTAACTGGAACACACTTCCGTTTGACGTAAAAAGAGTTCAGAAAACAGCTCCGGATTTGGCTATGATGTTCTTGTATGCTCATCCGGAGAAATTAGACCTTGTAAAAGAAAAATTATATCCGGTTTTGGGCGAAAATAAACTTATTGTTTCTCCAAAACAAAATTGTGATAAAGCTATTAGACAATTTATTCATGCACTTGACAGATAAGGATATCATTAATGAGTATTATTATAAAATGTTCAAACAGCGAAAAAGAATTTAAATCAAAATCTCTTATTAACATAGGATCTAATCCAAACTGTGACTTTGTTATGAACGTTGGATATGACATATTATTGACGGTTCAATATAATGAAGGAGCCGGGGTTTGCCAGGTTACAAATAATTTCCGAAATCCCAATATCCTTTTTAAAGGAGCTGTCCTGCAAAAGGTTACGACGGATAATGTTTGCAGGCTTTCTCTGCAAAACAGTGAAGAGTTTATTGAAATTCGAGTTGTTCAGGATACTCCTTTGGATATGGAACACACCGGCGGAATAAATTTGACAGAGGCGGAATTACGGGCACTATATGGAGATGATGCTTCTTCTGCTGTTAAAGCCAAAGTTGAAAAAACACGTGAACCTATTGAAAAGGCAAGAATTGCTATTATTAAACAGATAGCTTACCCGATTGCAGAGTTTAAGGCTAAGATAACTGCTAACTGGCGTGCAAGTTTAATTTTGCATATTTCATTATATATAACTTCAATTTTAAGTTCGTTTGCTGTTGCGAATTATTTGATGGGGCTTTCGGCTCAGGAATCATCCAAGAATGTATATTTGGCAACAAATATTCAGGCTTGGATTGCATACTCGTTTGTTGTTTTTGCTATCTGCTTAATGCTTAAGCAGGGCGTGTATTTGTTTTTATCGGAAAAAATGTTCAAAGGTGCTTCCAGCACTTCCAAACTTGCAAAGAATTTTATGCTGTGGATGTCTGCGATTTTTATTGTCGGAATTTATACTGTAAACCAGATTTACTTTATGACTTTAAGCAACTTTTTTGCGTTTTCAGTTTTTATAACATTTTTCTTTGTCGGTATCATGACTGCTCTTGCAATTGCCTGCGGTTACTTTAAAGCAAACAGTGCGGAATTTGGGGCAGCTCTTAACAAATATGAATTCAGAGAAGATTTTGAGTCTGTTATAAAAGCTTATCGTGTATGGATTGAACGTTATGTAAACAGTTTAACAAAAACTAAAATCAATAATATAAAAGACCGAATGTTTATGCTTCAGCTTAAATCTTTTGGAGAGGTTATAATTGGTATTTTAACAGCGCCATTCCTGGCATACGGTGTTTCAAATACTCTTGCAATGTGTTTCCCTGAGGCTGCGGGATGGGTTAGAATTTCCGGTTTAAGATTTAGTCCGGTGTTCCTTGTACTTGCAACGTTCCTTATTATATTTGCTTTCTTCTCATTTGTAAGTGCATTCCTTTCAAGCCGAAAAATTCAGGCCTCTCAGGTAATTAAGCAGGATGGTTTCAGTGATTACAGACACCATGGCGTAAACATTTACGGGCTGGAAGGGGCAAGAAAGCTTGAGTCTGATAAAAAATTGTTTATGACTATTGCCTGCGCAATTGTGTTTATAGAATTTATGATGAACGTGTCTTATTTTATGACTGAAATCGGCGGTGACGTTAAGGGCGTATTTTTAAGCCTTGTTGCGGCTCTTGTTCCGACAGCTCTTTTAATTGCGGAAACTATGATGCTTTCATCTACAAGATTTGATGTTTATGCTTGCGATGAACTCCTCGCTAAACTTGATAAAGATTAATTATGAAAATTATAAGTATATTTATAATAATATCAATTTTAATCGCGACGATTATTTCATCGTCCGTACAGCCCAAACTGCATAAACATTTTCTTATTGCTCCAGCTAATTTTAATCTTTCCTCATTAAATGATGTACCTGATGATACGCAAAGTGTCACACTTTTTAAAATAGGTGATGTTAATCCAATAAAAAGCATATCCAGGGAACAAATTCTCTCTAAGGAAGAAATTTCGGTTCCGGAAGAGGCTAAAATAATTCCTTCTTCATTTATAGACACTGTTTCTTTTAATGATGTTAAACAGACAGTAAACGGCTCTGAAATGTCTTCCAATACACGTCCGCAGGAAGAGGCGGTTTCTCCTTCCCAGGATAACAGTAATGAAGTTTTGGAACAGGTTGAAAATATGCTTAACAATGAATTGGATAAGGCTGTTGAAAAACAGCCGGAAACAAGCCGGGAAGTTAAACCGGGGGCAACTTGTTCTATTTGCGATAAGCTAAAGGATCCTAAATACAGAGAAGAACTTATTGCCTGGAATTCCTGGAGAAGTAAAATTCAAAACTGGATAATGCAGCATTCCAACGTGACAGAAGCGGACATGGGGACTATATTTTATTTTACATTTAGTGTAGATAAATACCGAAATGTAAAAAATATAAAAGTATTTTGTACAAACAGAAATTACGTTGGTGATATAAAACAGGTACGTTCAACAATAATGTCACTAAAAGGAAAACCTATTTTAGAATTTCCTGAAGGTTCAAACCGAGAGAGGATTGATTTTGGCGGAGGTTTTTTAATCGGGCCTTACTCCCAATTTTCAAGTCCGTCTGACTTCAATGATGTTGAAAGGGTTTTAAGAAGTTATTAGTAAAGACCCAGAAGTTTATATTTGTTGTAATCCGAAATTTGTGTTGCTCCGGTCATATTTTGCGCTGCCGTTGCATTTTGAGCTTCATCCTGCGACGACTCTTTTTGCACTTTATCTGTATCTTTTACTTCACTTACAAACTGAGACTCCTGAACATCAGAGGTCTTTTCTGCTTGTTTTGCCTGCTGTAATTTCATTTTGTCTGTGGACTTGTTTCCGGTTGGTTCTATACCCATTGCCCTTAACTCTTCAATAATCCTTTTGTATTCACTGTCTATGCTATTGTAGCTTGCAGACAATGACGATATGCTGTTTACGCTCATATAACTCCGCTCCTCTAATTAATATATACTTAATATATACCCAAATATATATTAATCATAACATTATGTGAAGCTTTGTAAATAAAAAAGCCGATAATTTTTATCGGCTTAGTTTATCCTTTTTTAGATTTTCGATTTCCTATATTCCTATTTTCCAACGATTTTAAGCTATAAAATTTGTTCCGTAAATACTTGCGCCATGGAAAAATGATTGTTTCATAATTTCTACAAGTGATTTTTTTATAACGTGTCTATGTGTTAAATCAACTTCACTTATAGCTTTCGCAGTATTTTTATATGTATCTGTAACTGTATTCGGCATTAAGATTGTTTTGGCCATTTTGTTTAACCTCTCTTCTTAAGTTCTTGTATTTATATAAAAAATTTTTATTTAAAATTATTGACTTTTTATATATTATTTATCTATGTTTGTTACAAAAGTTAATATTATACATTAAAGATTTCTGAAAAAAATCCGTAAATATAGGTGTAAAAGAAATCCCGGAGTTGATATGGTAGATGCTATAAGCGCAGTAAATTCAGCGATTAACCCTATAGTTCAGCAGAGAAAAGACCAATCAATTGATTGGAATAAGCTTACTGCAAGCGAAATATTAGAATATGCCGGACAGGGTCAGGATGTACCTTCTGCAATTTTACAGTGGGCCGAGGATTACTCCAAGATTGAAAATGCTCCTGATGATGTTTCATACGAATCGGTAAATGGCAGTACCGATGTTGATGAGGTGAATGCGCAAACCAGTTCGACAGATGGCCCGGGAGCAGATGATGCCGCTGATAAAATGGCAATGACAACTGCACAGCAGGATCGCCAAAACCTTATTGATAGCGGGACTTCTTTGTATGACCAGGGAAGGCTTTTTGTAGAGAGAAGTGATTCGTCAACAGGGGCTGTAACGGAAATGGAAGGTTATGCCCAAAGTAGTGCGAAAAACAGTGAAGAAACTGCTGTTAAGGCTGCTGACAGAGCCGGTCAGACTGTGAACTCGACAAGATCAATAAGAGAAGAATATACCGCATTAATAAGAAAAGTTCAGAGTGATATGAAAAACGTCACACCCGGAGATTTAAATAGAATACAACAGTTGGGAACCCAATTAAACATGTATGGAACACGAGCCCAGGCGGAACTTGCTAATTATGATATTCAGCTTCAACAAATAGATGAACAGTTTGCGCAATACCAGACTTTACCTCAGGAAGCTAACGACTATGGTTCGCAAACTGTTGATATAGGCACCTCACTTGTTCAAAATAATCCTAATCAGCAAGAAACAGTTAACACTGCACTTATAGAAAATATTGACGGAGCCACTGCAAGGGCCGCCTTAAGAGAGGCCAGGATGAGTGAGTGGCATTTTATATTTGAACGGGATTATCAAATGGGGCTTAATGCCCTTGAAAGCGGAGCAGAAGCGCTTGACTCCGGGGCTGAGGGGCAGTCTGTACTGGATGATGCAGTGAACAGAAATCAACAATCAGTTAATGAAGTTAATAATGCTGAATTAAGAGTAGAAGAGTCTACATTTATAGAGGGGTTTGAACGTCCGGCTCAAACCAATGGGGATGAAAATAATCCTGCCAATGCTAATCAGGCTCCGGAAAATAATTCAGGAAAAAATCAGGAAAGCTCGCAAACTACAAGTGCAAACAAAACTGATGATAATGGAGTAAAAGATACTGCCTTACTTACCGATCCACTTGAAATCCAAAGAAGAAAAGAGCAATTGGGACTGGCATAATTTGTTTTAATTAGTTGCTAGCTGTCTAAAAAGAACTCTTCAACATACCGGTTAAAATTATCCGGTTCAAAAAATCCAATTGCAAATTCTGCATTATTTTTCCCCAACTGTTGTGCCCCCGGAACCTCTATAGGTGGGCCGGCCGGAGTTGAACGTGCAGAATTCTCAGGATTGGAAATGATTCCGGTTGATCTTAAAAGAGTTATAGAAAGAGAATTTTTATATACTTCATATTCTGTTAACCCCTTTGTTATCACTCCAAGTCCGTTTATCCAGACAAATCTTTGCATGGGCGCTGTATTTGTCCTGGCCTCTATACCCCGTTTTTGGGGAAGATGTTCCCGTATATTATAATGCGGATCAAATTCACGCTTTATAAGCGTATTCATGTCTTCTGAAAATACTTCACAGACTTCATAAGGAAAGTTGAACCGAACCTGCCAGAGCTTATTTTCCAGATTATTTTCCCAATTTATTTTGAATTTTAAAAGTTCTGAATTTTTATCTAAATAAACATTTACATCGAAAAATGATGTTCTGATTTTAAGTTCGACTCTTAGTTGCCCGTCTTTAACAATTTCTTGCGATATTATTTGGGCAGTTTCTCCGATATCATTTGCCCCTGGCCCAAAGTTATAGGTATCTCCATTGTCGTTGAACCTTACAAAATCCATAGATATGTCATTTGGAAGTAATATTTTCCCGTTTGCAATCCTCAGTTGCATCTTTGAATTTTTAATATTATTCTCACTGATTTCCAATTTGTCATTTGATGGAGAAATTTCTTTTACATATTTATAAATAGTTGTATAGTCTTCTGTTACAGGAATTCTCTGTGTGTCATACAAAATTTCATCGGGAAATCCTTGTTTTTGAGAGATTTTTTCAGCCCCTTCCGGAATATCTGTACCCTCAAATTCCATAACGGAACGAAACTTTTTGTTGTATGTAATCCATAAATCCTCATATTTTTCAGGATAAAGAAATTTCAACTCTTTGAGTATCGTGTCTGAAATTTGCAGAATTTTTTTATATCTTATAATATTTTCTTCATGAACATCATCTGTAGAGCAGCCGCAAATCCCGTCATGAGCCTGATTTTTAAGAAGAAGTTTATAAGCGTAATCTATTATACTGTTATATTTTCCTCCAAGCTGTTTCTGAAGCCGGTCTGCAAGTTGGAGTTTGTAAGCAGCAATTGTATTAAACTGCTTAATCTTAGTTCTTGCCGAGTAACTTCCCTGCAATATAAAGGTTTTGCTGTTATCTCTCAACTCATCATCCCATTCGAAATTTTTGAAGTTATCTTTAACAAGTTCAAAATATTCAAAAGGTGTTGACAGTTTTATCTCATAATCATCCAAAAGCCGGTTAACATCATTAATTTGCTCAGTTATATCTTTTTCTATTCCAAGGTGATCTGCGCCGATTGGCAACAATAATACATTTCCTGATTTTTGTGCAATCTTATCAAGATTCCCTTTAAGCCATTCAGCCTTTTTGTCTGCCGGCATGGGCGATGAGAAAATGTCCATAAAATAACCGCGGATAAGATTTACAGTATTCACTCCGTTGAAAATAAATTCTGCCGGAATATCCCCGCATCCACGCCAGACCATACATTTATTAATCTCGAATTTTTTCAAAAGAGGGGGAATATTTTTGCTGTGCCCGAAAGTATCGGCAAGATATCCGATAAAGTCTTCACAGCCAAAATCTTTGGAAATTTTTAATCCTATTTCAAGATTTTTTTCAAAAGTTTGCTTATCGGTAAGAAATTCATCAACAAGGGTATAAAATGGGCCAATAAATAATTTTTTCCCGGCAATTAAATTCTTTATTAAATTTTCATTTTCGGGTCTTATTTCAAGGTAGTCTAAAAGGGCTGAAACCTGTCCGTCAAAATAGAATGCCGGGATTTTATTTTGTACCAAAAGCTCCAGTACGTTATCAAAAACTCTCAAAAGTCTTAATCTAAAAACTTCATATTCTCTATACCATTCCCGATCCCAATGCGTGTGCAAATATGCAATTACTTTTTTCTTAGTCATAAGTTAATTATACTGATATAGCCTTGATTATGCAAGTTGTTAACTTATTATATAATGTAATAAATAAGACATTACATCCATGATAAATTTGAACTATTTATCCATTATAATTACTTTGATAATATTAAATATCAACTTTATTTGTTCATTGTTTGCAGTTGCAAGCATTTTGTTTATTTCTCTGATTAAATTTTCAGAAGTATTAATATCATTGATGTTGAGCAGTTTAGAAACATCTATATTAAGTGCTTTAGAATATTTTTCAAATAATTCTGCAGATGGAAAATGTACCCCTGTTTCAACTCGGCTTTGGTGTTTTGTAGAAATATTTACCATCTCTGCAAGTTCTGATTGTTTTAATCCTGCTTGTTTTCTGTGTATGGCAATATTATGTCCAATGCGTTTTTTTAAATTCATAAATTAAATTTACTATAATATTATACATATTAAATATAAACGCCTTTAAACATCACATATTTTATATTAAGTATTGTTTATGGTAATATATTAGTAAAAACATGAATTGATATTGAATTTTATTTTGGAAAATTATGATTAAGAAGAGATATCTGATAAGCTTTCTTGTAACTGTTATTGTAATAATTTTAAGTAGCAGATTATGGCTGGTAAGTGAAGAACTGCCTGTAGAGCTTGTTATGAATGGTTCAGGAAATGTTGGGGTTAAAGTTGTTACTGATAGAAGAGATAACTTAGAATTTAAAAAGACTAAGCAAAGTCCGTCTTTATCAATAAGTATAAGAGAATATATGGACCATTTTTATATAGCTGTTCCCAGAGCCAAAAAAGTCAAGGGTATAAAACTGGTTTTTAACGCGTGGGAAGATTTGAAAAATGTAAAAATTAATTTATATCCTATTGTTCTTAAAGATGGAACATGGAAATTAGATGATTTGAGTTCATATAGGGGAATTGGCGCCAATATAGAAATTAAAAATAATTTTATATCTATTACTCCGGAACAATCAGAATTTGAAGTAATTTATGATAAAATTTTGGCAGGTGTTAAAGGGGATGTTAAATTTGATGTTTGCGCTTTTATTACTATTTTAATTCTGACTTACTTACTTAGTCTGCAGATAACAAACTACCTTGCCGATTTTAAAGATATTCAGCATCAATCAAGAATTGAAATTATCTTTTTGCTTGTTATATCTATATTGATTGTTCTTCCGGCAGGTTTTGTTAATCGAGAGCAAGGGATTGTTAAATATGAAAATCGTGTATTAAAAGAATTGGCCCCTATTATAAATCAAAATGGGGCATTTAACTATAATTTTGGTAAAGATTTTGAAGCTTGGTTTAATGATCGTTTTTTCCTTCGTGATGAATTTTTAGCTTTGTATAAATTTATAAACATTTATCTTTCCGGCAATATGGTGCAGCTTAATAATACTTATTTTTATAAAGATTCCGGAGAAATGTATAGGGTTCCTAATCAGGATTCATTTAAATCATATACAAATGAAGAAATTAAAACACTGTCTTCCCACATAAAATATTTAAAGCAATATTGTTATAAGCATAATATAAAAATGTATATATTAATTGCCCCGAATAAAAACGAATTTTTATGCGATAAATCTACAATTCTTAAGCAATGTCCTTTTTCAAAAAAAACTCAACAATTTTTTAGTATTGCCGGTAATGGCTATAATGTAATAAGTCCAATGCAATCTTTAAAAACTTCAAAGGAAGATGTTTATCTAAGATCGGATACACATATGACGGATATTGGTTCATATATAATGTATTTAGATTTAATAAATGCAATAAATCATGATTTCCCGGATATTAAACCAACTCCGTTAAATGATTTTAATATTTCGTATAATTCTTTAACCAGAATTAATTGGGATAGAATATATAGACCTGGAAATCTGGATTATGGTTTTTCGGATTTATATAAAGATATGAATAACATATCTTATCCTTATTTTGACTATAAATATTTAGATAAAATTCTAATAAATAAGGGACACCCATATATGGATTATTCTAACCCGGCAGGAAAGTATAGGATATTTATTTTTGGCGATTCTTTTTCAGAAACTCTTTCCTTCTTTTTAGATACAAATTTTAAAACAATAAAAAAAGTTCGTTATCAACCGTTAAATGAAGATAAAATAACTTTTTACGAACAGTTGTTAGAAAATTTTCCTAAAGAAAAAAATGATATATTTATTCTAATTTTTAACTCAGAATATTTACGAGATTTTGCACAATAAAAAGGGGAACCGTTATGTTATTTAGTTCTACGACTTTCATATTTATATTTTTACCTGTTATTTGCTTTTTATATCTTTTAACCAAAAAGCAGCTGCATAATCCGATATTGCTAATTGCAAGTATCCTCTTTTATGCCTGGGGTGAGCCAAGATATTTAGCAATAATGCTTTTGACAATTCTTATTAATTATTATGGGGCTTTATTTATAGAATATGCCCGGGAAAAATCTTTTAATGTTAAACTCCCTTTGACTATAACAATAATTGCGAATTTAGGTTTTTTAATCTACTTCAAATATTTTAATTTTTTGATTAGCAGCATTAATAATGTATTTCATTCCCATATCGGAGTTTTAGATATAGTAATGCCAATTGGGATTTCTTTTTATACATTTCAGGCAATATCATACGTCACGGACGTATACCGCAATGAATGCAAGGCTCAAAGAAGTATTTATAAACTGGCACTTTTCATTTGCTTATTCCCGCAATTGATTGCTGGGCCTATAATTAAATACCATGATATAGAAGGACAAATTGATTGTAGAGATGTTACGTTTGAGAAAGTTGACATAGGAGTAAAACGATTTATTGTTGGTTTAGCCAAAAAGGTTTTAATCGCAAATACAATGGGCTTGATTGCCGATAAAATATTTTCTCAGCCGGCCGATACTTTTAGTCCGTTTATTGCCTGGATAGGAGCTTTCAGTTATACATTCCAGATTTATTTCGACTTTTCCGGTTATTCAGATATGGCAATTGGTCTTGGATTGATTTTCGGTTTTAAATTTATGGAGAATTTCAATTATCCATATATCTCGAAATCAATTACTGAATTTTGGAGAAGGTGGCATATTTCTCTTTCAACGTGGTTTAAGCAATATGTATATATTCCTCTTGGCGGTAATAGAGAAGGGAAAGCAAAACAGATTAGAAATTTATTAATTGTCTTTTTGCTAACCGGAGTTTGGCATGGTGCGAGTTGGAATTTTGTCATATGGGGACTTTGGAATGGTCTTTTTATTGTAATTGAAAAACTTACCGGCTTAAGCAATAACTCTCCGGTCAGCAGGTATAATTGCTTAAAACATATATATTGTATATTTGTTTTTGTTATTGGCTGGGTGCTATTTCGTTCGGATAACATGTCTTACGCATGGTTATATCTGAAAAATATGTTTGGCTTAGTGAATGTTCATGATGAAATTTATACTATATCATACTATATCGGAAATATTGATATTATAACTTTTGTTGCAGCTATTATTTGTTCTCTACCAGTGTTTATAAAATTAAGGGAGATGTTTTGCTATAAGGGTTTAAGTCAATCAAAAGCTATAAGTATTGTTGGAAACTTATGGCTAATTATACTTTTTATATTGTCAGTAATATCAATTGCTGCTTCTACCTATAACCCATTTATTTATTTCAGATTTTAGAGTGTAAAGTATTCTTACAGTATGTTCTAAATCCATGTTTTTCAAAGGTTTTAGGTATTTTCTTTTAAACAAGCAATTTTACAATATTCGTTATAATTTATATATTTTTTATATTTTAACTTTTGTAAATTTATTCAACAGAATTAGTTCTATAGGATTATATTTTTTATCCTTTTGTGTTATATATTTTCATGTATAAAGCGGATTATATTAGATATATCAATTTGTATAACAAGAGAGAGATGGAGGCATTAATGTCAGTAGGTCAATTTGTATTTATGTTACACAGCCACCTTCCTTATTATAGAAAAGCCGGTATGTGGCCTTTCGGGGAAGAAAATCTTTATGAATGTATGGCTGAAACTTATGTTCCTTTATTAAATGCAATTTCTGAATTGTATGATGAAGGAATAAAAGCAAAATTAACAGTCGGGATTACTCCTATCCTGGCAGAGCAGTTGAACGATGAATATTTGCAGCACGGTTTTGTCAAATATCTTGATTCAAGAATAGCAAAAGTTTCAAAAGATTTGGAAAGATATCCGGACCCTGAAGTTCCTCATTCTCAACATTTGAAATATTTGGCAAAATATTACTTTGACTGGTTTAACTACATTAAAGATTCATTTGTAAATAAATACGGGATGGATTTAATCTCAGCTTTCAAAAAATATCAGGACTTAGGTTGTATTGAAATAACAACATCAGGTGCAACACATGGTTTTTCTCCACTGCTTGCAACTGATAGTAACCTTAATGCTCAATTCAAAGTGGGATCTGATACTACAAAACGTCTGTTTGGTAAAAAAGCAAGCGGATGCTGGCTTCCTGAATGCGCATACAGACAGGGTTATGAATATGTAGGAAAAGACGGAAAGAAACATTGGCGTCCTGCAATTGAAGTTACTTTGCAAAACAATGACATTGAATACTTCTTTACAGAATCACATGTAATAGAAGGCGGAAATTCAATTGGGAACCGCCGTGTTATAGGTGTATACGGGAATATCGAATATATTCCGCTGCCTGAAAGACCGGCAACCGGATATGACACATATTCTGCATATTGGCTTCCTGATGCCCAGGTTGCGGTAATGGGAAGAAATGACCGTGCAGGTTATCAGGTTTGGTCTGCTGCTGACGGTTACCCTGGTGATGGGTGTTTCCGTGAATTTCACCGTAAAGACGCAAATTCCGGTATGCATTATTGGAGAATAACTTCTCCTCAGACTGATTTGGGTGATAAAATGTTATATGATCCGGTTTTAGCATTAAATAAAGTTAATGAAAATTCAGATCATTACACAACATTAATATATCACTTGTTAAATGATTATAAGAAGGCCCATAATGGCAAAGAAGGTTTGGTGATGGTATCATTTGATACCGAGCTATTTGGCCACTGGTGGTTTGAAGGTGTGGAATTTATTAAACAAGTTGTTAAAAAATTCCATACATATCTCCCTGAAGTGGAAAGAATGACTGCCGGCGAGTATATTCATGCTCATCCGCCAACAGAAGCTATACAGATTCCTGAAAGTTCGTGGGGCCAGGGCGGACACTTCTATGTATGGCAAAATCACTTAACAGAATGGATGTGGCCAATTATTCACTCTTGTGAAAAACGTATCAACAGAATTGCTGATAAATATCCGGAAATTCCTGAAGATAAACTTCTTCACAGAGCATTAAATCAAATGGCTAGAGAAAATCTGCTTCTGCAAAGTTCAGATTGGCCGTTCCTTATAACAACTTGGCAGGCAAAAGATTATGCAACGGATAGATTCAGAGAACATGTTGATAGATTTGAAACTATCTGTGACATGATTGAAAGCGGAAATATTGATGATGCAAAACTTAGAGAGATAGAAAGTATAGATAACTGTTTCCCTGTGATTGACTATAGAGTATATCAATCATTGGAAGAAGGAGTTATCCCTCAGCAATCTAAAAAGTTAGCACCATTATATGCAGATTAAATAAAAAGCACATAAGAAAATGACCCCGATATTCGGGGTCATTTATTAATAAAAAATTTAAATCAGGGTATTGCAAAAAAAAATTCAGCATATTATAATAAAAATTGTCGAAAGGGATTCGGCGTAAGAAAAAGGGAAAAAGAGATTTTTCTTGAAAAAAGAATAAAAATTCCGTGGAAAGATCTTAATTAAGATAATTGCGGATCCAAAGTAAATGGGAGCGTAGCTCAGTTTGGTTAGAGCGCATGCCTGTCACGCATGAGGTCGCGAGTTCGAGCCTCGTCGTTCCCGAATTAAAAAAGTCCTACTTTTGTAGGGCTTTTTTAATTGGAATGATAATGGCGAGAACTCGTCAAATTCGCGAGTTGCGCGAGGGAGCTGAGGCTGGAGCGTTTTTGCGTTTGTGTTGAAAACACATTAGCAAAACGCGTAATTGCCGTTAAACGCGACCGAGCAAGACACAAGCCTCGTCGTCTTCCCACCATTTAAATTAAGAGCCTTTTTAGGGGCTCTTTTTTGTTCCCCTGATAAATTATTAACTTGACATTCCGGCAAGAATGTGGCAAAATAATGGCAATAATATGGTATTTTTATGGCAAATTTTAATCCAATATATTCAATCACCAATTCTATTGCTAACAACCTTCTTGAAATCGAACGAGTTAAAGAAGGAATTAAGGCTCTGCCGATTAATCCTAAACTTTTAAGTTCTTTACGAGAAACCGCTAAAGTTGCAACTATTCACTATTCAACCCAGATTGAAGGAAACAGGCTTTCAAGAGAAGAAGTTTTTGAAGTCATTAAGAAAAATAAGGTTATTTCGAACACCGGCAGAATACGTGATGAGAAAGAAATTAGAGGCTACTATATAGCTCTTGACTATATTGAAAAACTTGCTAAAAGTAAATCGCCTATAACAGAGGATAACATTAAACTTATCCATGCCTATGTAACCGGAGGCGGAAGCATAAAAGTAAAACCGGATGAATATAGAGAAGGGCAAAATGTAATTACTGACTCATTATCCGGTAATATTGTCTATATGCCTCCTGAAGCAAATGACGTACCGGAGTTAATGAAAGAGTTTGTTAAGTGGATTAATAATACTAATGATGTTCCTATACCGATAAAAGCAGGGATTATTCATTACCAGATTGTCACAATACACCCATATTTTGACGGTAACGGAAGAACGGCAAGACTTTTAACAACCCTTGCTCTGCATAAAGAAGGATATGACCTTAAAGGTATTTACTCTCTGGAAGAATATTATGCAAAGGATTTGCAGGGATATTATGATGCAATAACTATCGGCAATTCCCATAACTACTATATGGGGCGTGCTGAAGCGGATATTACAAAGTGGGTGGAATACTTTGTTGAGGGAATGGCAGTTGCATTTAAATCAGTCTATAAAAAGGCTAAGGACAATGAAAGTTCTAGGGATGAAGTCAAAGCACTTAGAGAACTTGACTCTAAGCAACGTCAAATACTTAATCTGTTTGAAATACAAAAGTATGTTACAGCAAAAGAAATTGCCGATTTCTTCAAATTTGCACCTCGTACAGCAAGATTGCTTGCTTCCGAGTGGGTAGAAACGGGATTTATTATTGCAGAAGGTGAAGGAAGAAAGCGAAAATACAGATTGAATGATAAATACGAGGCTATTTTGTAAGCCTGTCAAAGTGTAAAATACAGATTTGGTATTTTGTAAAATATGGGATCTAATTTATTCATTTTATAACGCTATTTTGAGGAGCTTATTTTTAAATAACAGATTTTTGTAGGTGTATCCTGATTATTTATATAACGTTGTACGATTAGTTCAAACTATGAGCGTTAAGTCTAAATTAAATATAGCCGCTGGTAATACTGGTGGTTATTTAATTTAGCGAAGGTTTTCAGGAGAGAAATTTCAGAGTTCGATCAGCCTGCGAGCAGAGGGCAAAGGCTTGTCTGCATATGGCTTTAGCCATATAGGCAGACAACCAAGACCCGTTTAACGCTAGCAGGCCAAGACAGCCTCGTCGTTCCCGTCATTTGAAAATTGACTGTCTTGAGGGTCTTTTTTGTTAGTAAAATCAATTCTTTCGGGTAGTTCAAGAGTGCTTAATTTCTTATCTTCTTCTTTGATTAAATCAGAAAGAGTATAGAACACCTGAAACCCAACCTACAAACTAAGTTCCATTTGAGTCTGATTAGTAAGTCCGACCTACAAAACTACAAACTATGACGCTGAGATGAGTGACTGTATAAAAATAGTAATACTTAGATTAATTTTATTTCAACCTAAATTTTAGCACCGTTCGCCTTATGGAGTGTAAAAAAGTAGTTTTGAATTTCATTAGCTGACTTTTTTACTTATAGCTTTAACTTTTTTGACTATTGCCGCATTAGCAACGGCTTCTTTGATAAAATCATAGTTAAACGCTGATTTTTGAGTAAAAACTTGTTTTGGTTTATTATATCCGCCAAGTACTGTTGCTTTTAGTCCCCACCAATACTCTTTGTTAGATTCTATGAAAATTTTTACCGGATTATCTTTCATTTTATCCTGCAAAGAACCAACAATCTTAGCATATTCAACTCTACGGTGTCCGGAGTAAGGTGTTTTCTCAAATAAAGCTTCCAGTGTTTTGTTTGCACTTGGTTTTACATATAAACCATTAAAATTTTGCTGTGAATCGATCTTCCCTATACGCATTTCATACCACTTTGCTAATTTAATCTTTAGTATATCATGAAAATATTTAAATCAGATTATAAAATAGAAAATTTCTGAAGTAAAAATTTTTCATTACGTGTAATACTTCTAAAAATCTTTACAATCCGGTCTTGAACTCTTTCCAATCCTTAACCGGTTGTTCTGAGAATAGAATACCGTCTTGCAAGGCGTCAAAGTGTTGTTTGCC
>CALUYU010000047.1 GCA_944325075.1 Candidatus Gastranaerophilales bacterium | reverse complement strand
GTAAGAGGGGACTTAGTCCCCGCGTTTACCCTGGCAGAGTTTTTTTCACCATACTATTTATCGCCTCGTCAAATCGCGTTTACCCTGGCAGAGTTTTTTTCACCATACTATTTATCGCCTCGTCAAATCGCATTTACCCTGGCAGAGGTCTTTTCTCCATACTACAACTCGCCTCGTAAGGTCGCGTTTACTCTTGCAGAGGTTCTAATAACCCTAGGCATAATCGGAGTTGTTGCTGCGATGACATTACCATCTATAATAAACAATATTCAGAAAAAAGATACATCAGCAAGGCTTAAAAAGTTTTACAGTGCTTTTAATCAGGCTATTCTGCTTTCTACAGTGAAAAACGGCCCGGTTTCCGGATGGGATAATCAGATAAGGTATCATAATAGCGAAGATCTTTATAACTGGTTTGATAAATATCTAGCCCCATATATTGTAAAGCTTAAGGATTGCCGTACAGGAGGCGCAAACTGTATTGGTGAATATAAAGTTTGTAATCCAGTAAAAGGAACTTGTTCGAGTTATGACTCTGAGGCCAATAGCCGAATTTTATATGTCTTTGCAGATGGTAGTTCTATCAGCGGTTATACTGGCGGAAGTTTTGTTGAAGGTGGCCTTACTAGTGGAGGAATTGCTTTTGAAATTGGGTATGACACAAATGGGTTTAATAAACCTAATACTATAGGGAAAGATATTTTTTATTTCGTTTTTCATGTGAATCAGGAGGATGAAAATTATATAAGCTGTACCGGCTGTATTAATGGCTGTAAAGATGGAAAAGTATCAACCCGCAGTCCAAGGCACGAACTGCTTGATGCGTGTAAAAAAGAGCCTGGTTCTTGCAGCTGCCTTTTGATGGCAGATGGCTGGGAGTTTAAAGACGACTATCCATGGTAATTAGTATATAAAAACGGGTTGAACATATATTTATTCAACCCGTTTTAGAATTTTTGCCGATTTCCCATCGTTTATTTACATTATGAAATATCCCATCTTCCGCATGTGCCGCCCCAGCGGGCAATAATATTTCCTTTTATATCTTTAATTTTATCATAGTGAGGAATATCTTCTTCACCTTCTAATATAGTAATTACCTCACAGTTATTAGAACATCCGTTGCAATCACATGTGATTGAATGGAAATGCATATCGCCAACTTCCCAGCCTTTAAATTTTGTAGCTGTTTCTGTGTATTGGTGATTTTCCATTGCAAGAAGTGCTGCCCCTATGGCCCCCATTGTTTGATGGTTTTCAGGCACAACAACTTTTTGTCCAAGCGCTTCTTCAAAAGCTTTAACCATACCGGAATTTGTTGCAACTCCGCCCTGAAATGTAATAATAGGCAGTAATTCTTTTCCTAAAGCAAGGTTGCTCAAATAGTTTCTTACTAAAGCCTGGCAAAGACCATATAATAAATCTTCTACCGGATATCCCAGCTGTTGTTTATGTATGAGGTCACTTTCTGCAAAAACTCCGCAACGGCCGGCAATCCTGGCAGGATTAGTAGATTTTAGGGCTGTTTCACCGAAAATTTCAATCGGTACATTTAGTCTGTTGGCCTGCTGATCAAGAAAACTTCCTGTTCCGGCTGCACAAACCGTATTCATTGCGAAATCAGTAACAATCCCGTCTCTTAGTATGATAATTTTGCTGTCTTGTCCTCCAATTTCAAGAATAGTTTGTACTCCCGGTACATTTGTACTGGCCGCAACTGCATGCGCTGTGATTTCATTTTTTATAATATCCGCTCCAACAAGAGCTCCTGCAAGATTTCTGCCTGAACCGGTGGTTCCAACTCCCATAACATCATAGTCCGTGAGTTTTTTCTTATATAATTCTTTTAGACCGTTTTGAACTGCTATAACCGGTTTCCCCGCAGTTCTCAGCATATAACTGTCTACATATTTACCCTTTTCGTCAACCAGGGCAAGTTTTGTTGTCACAGATCCTACATCAATCCCTAAATATACTGTTAAACTCATTTTTTCCTCTGTTCTTATATTCCTTTGTTCCTTACTACACTTAATATTATCACAAAAATATAAATCATTTAATCGGGTAGTTACAAAAATATATTTATTGTGCTAATATATTGTTGTAAAAATTTAGAGGTAGGTTTTTAATATGAATAAAACAAAAATTGTTACACCATTATTAATATTAACCATAGCATTTGGTATACATGGATTTGGCCGGGCTCAAAGTGTAAATATTGATCCTATAAAAACAATTTCACAAATTAATTCGGCCTCAACTGTAACTAATTCCACGACCGCCAAAGCTGTAAAAAATTATGAATATGCGCTTCCGCTTGCTATCGTTGCAAATCCGGACTTATATATAGGTAAACATGTCAAATTTAAAGCTAAATTTGATAAATTTTCTACCCTCGGGCTTGATTACAAACCGGCTTTCAGAAGTTCTGAAAAGTATATTTCTTTACTTATACAGCGTGATGATGTTAAAGATCATGATGTCCCGTTGTCTGAACTTAAAATTTTTCTGGATAGAAAGGAAGCAGAAAAACATATTGATTTGAATTCGGGTGACGAAATTGAACTTTATGGCTGTGTGTTTTCTAAAGCACTTGGCGATGCCTGGATGGATGTAGACAAATTTAATGTTATAAAAACGGTTCCGAAAGCTGAAAATAAATAGGGTTATTATACTTGTAAATACGGAGTTAAGAGATGGCAGAAATTGATAATAAAGAAGAAATTACAGAATCAAAAAAAGAAGTTTTTTTGACAATCCATGGGCATTTCTATCAACCGCCGCGTGAAAATCCGTGGCTTGAGGCAATTGAGCTTCAGGACAGCGCACTGCCTTACCATGATTGGAATGAGCGGATTAATACGGAGTGTTATAACCCTAACTCTGTATCCAAAATTGTTGATAGCAGAAATAAAATTTTAGATGTTGTAAATAATTATGAGTATATAAGTTTCAATTTTGGGCCGACTCTTCTTTCCTGGATGGAAAAATATGCCCCTCATACTTATGAAAGAATTATAAAAGCAGACATTGAAAGCCGTGTTGCGCATGATGGGCATGGAAATGCAATGGCTCAGGTTTATAATCACATAATTATGCCTCTTGCTAATGAAAGAGATAAAGAAACCCAGGTAAAATGGGGAATATATGATTTTGAGTATCGTTTCGGCAGAAAACCTGAAGGTATCTGGCTTGCAGAAACTGCAGTTGACGATGATACATTAAGAGTTTGCGAGGCGAATGGTATTAAATTCATAGTGTTATCTCCATATCAGGCTCTTAAAATAAGAAAAGAAGGCACTGATAACTGGCAGGATGTAAGTTGGGGAAATATTGATCCGGCACGTTCTTACAGATACTATATAAAGTCGGCTCCAGGCAAATTTATTGATTTATTTTTCTATGATGGTGCAATCTCACGTTCCGTTGCATTTGATGAATTGCTAAAGGACGGAAATAAATTTATTAAACGTTTGAAAGAAGGTGTTTCTGATTTACGAGATTACCCGCAGCTTGTCCATATTGCAACAGATGGTGAAAGTTACGGACATCATACAAAATTTGGTGATATGGCTCTTGCATATGTGCTTAAGGTTCGGGCAGAGGCAGAAGGTTTTACAATTACAAACTATGCGGAATATCTTTCAAAATACAGAAGTGATTATGAAGTTGACATAAAACAAGCTTCTTCTTGGAGCTGTTTCCATGGTGTTGGTCGTTGGAAAGAAGATTGCGGCTGTTCTACCGGTGGCCACCCGGGATGGAATCAGAGATGGAGAAAGCCTTTAAGGGAGGCTCTTGATTATCTCAGGGATGAACTTATTAAAATCTATGAGCAGGAAGCTGTTAAGTATTTTGATGATATCTGGACGGTAAGAAATAATTATGTGTCTGTTATTCTGGATAGAAGCCGTATTAATCTTGACAGGTTTCAGAATGATAATTTCCATAAGGGATTGTCTGATGAAGATAAAGTTCGTGCGATGGAGCTTTTGGAAATTCAGCGTCAGGCAATGTTAATGTATACAAGTTGCGGTTGGTTTTTCTCTGAAATATCCGGGATTGAGACTGTTCAAATTATGAAATACGCGGCTCGTGCAATGCAGCTGGCTGCAAGATTTTCCAATAAGGATCTTGAATCAGGTTTCCTGAAAATTCTTGCTGAAGCTAAAAGCAACTTGCCTGAACAAGGTACCGGAAAAGATATTTTTGAAAAATATGTAAGACCATCTGTTGTAACGATGAAACAAATTGCCAGCTTATGGGCAATATCGTCTTTATATCAGGATTTTGAAGATGAAGAAAATGTTTACTGTTATATTATAAATCGTAAAGATTATCAATGTGTCCATAAAGGTAATTATACATTTATTGTTGGTCATATAGAACTTACATCAAGAATTACACTGCAAAAATCAAATCTGGTATTTGCCCTTATGCAATATGCAGGAGGTGATTTCCATTGCGCGATTAAGGAATTTTCTGAAGAAGGCGAATATGCAAAACTAAAACAAAATCTTACAAGAATATTTATGCTGAATTCTTTAACCGAGATAATTCGTGCTCTTGATGAGAATTTTGGCAAAGAATACTTTACATTAAAAGATATATTTATTGAAGAGAGAAGAAAAATTCTTGAAATTCTGTTGAAGGATAAAATGGAGAAATTCGCACAGAATTATCAAGAAATGTACGATGAAGGTAAAGGTTCAATTTATCAAATGCAGACAATGGGTGTTGCAATCCCTGAAGAATTTAAGATTGCGGCACGGTACGCATTGGGCAAGAAGTTTAATGAACTTATAATCAGTTCCGGCGGTTTTGTAGAGGATTCTGTTCTGCAAACTCTTGTAAGCATTAACCTTGAAGCAAAGGCGATTAATATAACACTTGATAAAACTCCTTCAAGTAAAATTTTTGCGAAAAAGATTGAACAGAATATATCACGGCTTGCATATAGTCTTGAAGTGCAGCAGGCTGATTTACTTCTTGAACTTTTCCATTATGTTGAGACTTTGGAGATAGAAGTTGATATATCGGAAGCTCAAAATACTTATTATTCACGGATTTATCACCGTATCGGCGAGATTATAGAAGTAAGTAAAAAGTCTAAACGTGCAAGTGAAAGACGTTTTGCGCAAATGCTTCTTGATATCGGTGAAAAATTAAATATCAATACAGATTTTTACAGAAAAATGTTAGACAAAAAGTAAATATAACGCCCGAAAAGTTTTTTCGGGCGTTTATCTTATCTGTATATCTATTTGCATTTATGCTTACCATCCCAGCTGAGATCGTTGCAGTGCAGGTAATCCATGTTTTCGTTATAGAGAACCCAGGCAGTGCAGGCTTCACCGAAACTTTGATCATTATAATAACACCTGTTTTTAAAACTAAATTTTATATCATTTGCTGTCCCTTTAGGTATAATTCCGTATTTTGTTATGTAAAAACGGAAAGTATCTTTTCCTCCAACATTTTCACCTTTTTGTGGACCGTTAATATCAATAGTTATATCGGCACAAACATGTTTAAGAGCCTTGCTGGTACCGTTTACTTCCTGACATGAACTGTTTCTTGGTATGAAGTTAAAACTCATTCCATTGGCTAATATTCCTGAATATACTCCTTCTGTTTCTCCTATTTTCATACAGCCTTTCTTGTTATCAGGTTCGCATTTTTGACCGACTTGTAGGTATTTTTTGAAAATGTCAAATAATATTTTACTTGAGTTTCGGTTATTTTCATTGTCAAAGGTTGCATTGTTATTGTCGTCATATGATGCTTCAATTGTGTTAAACCCCCAATATTCCGGAGATCCATTATCTTCAACTGCCCTTGTAAAAGCTTGTGAAAAAATAGAATAAGCAGTCTTAAGTGCAGTAACAGTTTGTTTTTCTTTATAGTTCTGAATAAGCGTCGGTAATGTCATAGCAGCAACAACTCCGATAATGCCTAGGGTTATTAAAACTTCAGCCAGAGTAAACGCGGGGACCAAGTCCCCTCTTACATGACGCGTCGCTGTCCGAGATGCATAAGAAATAGCTTTTGTAGGTTGGGCTGAAAGCCCAACCTTAGATTTTTGATAGCAGTTGGCAGAACATTTTTGTTGGTGGCTAGATCCTGAAATACTCTGCGAGCCCCCTCCCTTGTAAGCCTCCTTTTCGTCGGCAACAAGAGGAGCTGCGAGTTCAGGATGACATGGGGAATTTTTTATCGACCTTTTCCATATACGGTTTACACTGCTTTTTGTAGGTTGGGGTTTCAACCCCAACAAAATGTCTTTTTTGAAAAAATTAATCATAAAATACCTCCTTTTATAATTGAAAAATTCGCAGCCCAAAATGGCGAAAGAGAAAACCTTCGCCTAAAAATATCCCCCGGATTGCAAACGGAATATTGCTTCCATCCGTCAATCCTGAGTTCAGTTAAATTTACCGGGGAAAACCAATTAACAACAACACACAAAACCCTTGCCCAATAAGGGTTTAAATCCTTAGTCTGCCCCCCCCCCCTATCAGGGAAAACAGCACTATGACTGTATTTGAGAGTAATTTCATCTTATTTTTCATTATATTCCAATTATAATACATTTTTTTATATTTTTCAAGTATAAACCTGGTTTACCAGTTGTTTGCCCCATATTCCGCAAATTGATAAATAGTATTATTTATTTTATTTTCCACTGAAGATATTTTTTTTAATACAACTTCATCTGTGGTTTTCTTTTTCATAAGCTGTAGCTCTAAATACTCTTCTTTTGCTTTTCTGACTTTTTCTTTGTATTCTTCCTGCTTAAGGTATAACCATGTTGTATAACCACAGCCCGGAGGTGTGATTGTCCAGGCATTCTGTGGGTAATGAACGCAAATGGACGGACGTTCTTCATATATTGAACACATGTTATTATCAAGCAGGTATTTGCATTTGTAAAAAGTGACTTCTTCCCTTAATATTTCATTTTCGTCTAATTCTTCAAGTATTTTGTCTACAACATCAGGGGCAGCATTTCTTGCCTCTTCAACAGAGTTATATGGAGTGAACATTTTTAAAAACTCTTTTGCATATTCATCTCCCCTAAAAGCCATAAGTCTTAATTCTTTATATGTATATTTTCTATTTATTGCTGTACGGCAGCATTTCCCGCACATTTTGCAGAGACCCTGCGGACGCTCCTTTAGAAAATTTTCTTCATAACTCTCCATAGCTATAATTATAATCTTTTTCTATTATTGATAAAATTACTTAATATTTCTTAAAATAATTCGTTTTTAAGCAATAAATTAATTTTCATATACTTTATTAATTTAGGTAGTTAAAAGGTTATTCTCATGCAAAATTATATTCCACAGAGTAAAGTTGCTAATAATATGGGGCAAATTCCGCAGACGCAGCCGGTTCCGGTACAGTATGCTCCGGCCCCGCAAATACCTGCATCATCACCTATTGGGCCAAATCCAAATTATGCGGGCGTAAATATTCAAATAATTAATCCTATGGTAAATACTCCTAACGGATATATTTATCCACAGCAGACAGCTTCTGCTTATTCTTCTGGTACTCAGGGCGGCTGCTATCCTTCAGGATATTACACAGGACAATATGGTACATATCCTCAGTACACTTATGGACTGCCTAATGGTATGAATCAGGTAAATACCCAAAATGGTTCATATCCACAGAATACTGTTCCTCAGGCTGCTGTAACCGGAAACCAAAGTTTAGATAATACCGCAGGTAAAGATTTAAATTCTATAACGCAGGCTCAGGACAATGTTGATGGTAAACAAACGAATGATAAGACGTCAACAGCCCAAAATTCCGATAATAAAACTTCATCCCAATCGGCAAATAATCTAAATAATTCTTCCACTGAGGCTTCTCAATCAAGCTCTTCTGCAAACGCTGATAACAGCACAGATAAAAAAACAGAAAAAAGAAAAGTTGTAGAATTGACTGACGATTATATAAAAACATTGGAAAATTATCTGAACAGTCAGGATCTTGAGGTCCGTAAAATGGGCGCTCATGAAGTTGTCAACAGATTAACGGAAGACCCTTCACGCAATGATGATCCGGCATTAACAGCTTTAGTAAATAAAATGCTTCAGGATCCTTCAGTTGCGATTAGGGCAATTGCCTTGAGTTTATTAGAATCCCGGACTGTTCTTGGCGATGATTACACCGTCAATGTGTTGAAAAAAATGCAAAACTCCAAAGAAGGTTTTGGCCAGGATGCAATCCAGGCAACAAATGTTCTTCTGAAGATGGCTGGGAAAACAGTTGAAAAAGATGTAGAAGTTCAAGATAATAATAAAAAAGAAACTAAATAGGAAATCTAAATAATGAGTGTAGTATCAAAAATCGGATCAGGTGTTGTAACAGGTTTGACCAGGGTAACCGGCTTGGCAGCTATAGGTATGTCTTGTTATAATGCTCATGTTATCGGGAAACTTGAAGCTGATACGTTTTCTCAATCCAGAGAGGCCGATCGGGTTTGCGATGCAGCTTACAATAGTGTCTATCTTGAAAAGCCAAATACAACAATGAGTAAAATGAAAGATAGTATCTTTAAATTTCAGCTCGAAAATAATTTTTTTATGCCAATCAATTCGGTAAGAGGTTACCTGGGCGGATTCTTTAGTAATATTGTAAACAATATTGTGCCTTTTAGTCTTGGAGTGGTTGCTCTTGTTGCCAAAGGTAAATTTATTCCTCGTACGTCTGCATTGGGGCTTGCATTGTACGGCGGCTATCAGATCTTAAAAGAAGGTTTTGGTATCGGGCATGCAAACAGGCTAAATCCGCCTTATAAACATTAATCCGATATTTAATTTTTTATATGTTACATTTGTAACAAATTGAAAAGATCCTTTTAAAATAAATATATAACTGTTAATTCTGCGTAAAATGTCATATAAATTGGTGCACAAATTTATAATATATGTTATAATAATAATGTATATTTAAAAACGGCAGGATGATTATTGAACGTGATTGGTCTTAAAGCGTATAAATTAGCATTTTCATTGGCAGAGTTTGTATTTAGGCATTATTACTCTCCTCGCCGACGCGCATATTCCCTCGCAGAGGTTTTTTCACCACACTATCACTCGCCTCGTAAGGCTGCATTCACTCTCGCAGAGGTTTTTTCACCACACTATCACTCGCCTCGTAAAGCTGCATTCACTCTCGCGGAAGTTTTGATTACACTTGGCATAATCGGGGTTGTTGCTGCAATGACCCTTCCTTCATTAAACCAGAAACTGGATGAACGTTCAAATATAACTATGTTGAAAAAGTTTTATACAGAATTTTCAAACGCTACAAATTTATTGATAAGTGAAAATAGCGAACCTGTTTCATGGGGGCTTGTTGATAATGACCAGGAATCTTCACAAAGAGTTCTGGATATGTATAAAAAACGTTTGAATATGCAGCTGATATGCGGTGAAGGTGATACGCGATGTTTTGCATTCCCGGTTTACAAGTATGACGGTACTCCCAAGATTACCGAAAATGAATACAGAAGCTGGGCGCTGAAAAGTTTTATATTAAATAACGGTACAACTGTTTTCTTTGATGTAAATACAGATTGTTTCTCGGTATTTTTTGATGTTAACGGGTTTAAAAAGCCAAACAGGCTTGGTATAGATGTTTTTGCATGGGCTGTTAACGGGAAAGGGAAAATTGTTCGTTATACTGATCCGTCTATCAGTATAGGTAATGATGAACCTGATTATAACTATGCATTTGAAATTATGGAAAATGGATGGGTTAAAAAATACTAATCCGGTTTAATAATTTCTTTTTTTGTGTTATTTTTTTGTCATAAGAGTTTAAATTAAAGAGGTTTTTATGACAAAAACAGCAATAAATATTAATGATTTGCCTACAGTATATGATGCTAAAGGAACAGAGGAAGATATATATAAATTTTGGGAAGAAGGAGAATATTTTAAAGCTGATGCAAACAGCAAAAAGCCTGCATATTCAATAGTTATACCACCTCCAAATGTTACCGGCGTTTTACATATGGGGCACGCGCTTGATGAAACTTTACAAGATATTTTGATAAGATACCATCGAATGTCCGGTTTTGAAACCCTATGGCTTCCGGGAACTGACCATGCAGGTATCGCTACCCAAAATGTTGTTGAAAAACAATTAAGAGCTAAAGGTTTGAGCCGTTATGATCTTGGTCGTGAAAAATTCCTTGAAGAAACATGGAAATGGGCAAATGAACATAAATCAGCTATTCTTGACCAATGTAAACGTTTAGGTGCATCATTTGACCGCTCAAGAGAACGTTTTACATTTGATAAGGGGTGTTCTGAAGCTGTTAAAGAAGTCTTTATCAAACTCTACGAAAAAGGATTGATATACAAGGGTAAGTATATAGTAAACTGGTGCCCGCGCTGCAACAGTGCTATTTCTGATGTTGAGACCGAATATGTAACTGAAAAGGGGCATTTATGGGAAATCTCATATCCGCTTAAAGGCGAACCCGGTGCAATTATTGTCGCAACTACCCGTCCGGAAACAATTTTTGGAGATGTTGCGATTGCAGTTCACCCTGATGACCACAAGTATTCCGAGTTAGTTGGGAAAACAGTTGTTATACCTTTATCCGGTCGTGAAATCCCAATTATCGCAGACGAATATGTTGACAAATCATTTGGTACCGGTGCTGTAAAAATTACACCTGCCCATGATCCGAACGATTTTGAAGTCGGTAAACGGCACGGTCTAAAACCTATTTGGATTTTAGATGAAAACGGTAAAATGAAAGCCTGCGGCGAAGTTCCACCTTCTTTACACGGACTTGACCGCTATGAGGCAAGAGAAAAAATTGTCGGAATGTTATCTTATGAAAACTTCCTTTTGAGAACAAGAGATCATGAACACAATGTGGGCAAATGCCAGCGCTGCGGTACAACAATTGAGCCTCTTTTGTCCGAACAATGGTTTGTAAAGATGAAACCTCTTGCGAAAGAAGCTATTGCAGCGGTTAAGGATGGCCGTATTAAATTTGTGCCTGATCGTTGGGAAAAGAATTATCTTGGCTGGATGGAAAACATAAGAGACTGGTGTATCTCAAGACAATTATGGTGGGGACATCAGATCCCGGCATATTACCATAAGCAAACAGGAGAAATGGTCGTTGCCAAAGAAAATCCTGATCCGGCTAATTATGTTCAGGATAGTGATGTTCTTGATACATGGTTCTCTTCAGGTTTATGGCCGTTTTCAACAATGGGGTTCCCTAATACTGAAAGCCCTGATTATAAAAAATTCTATCCGACAACAACTTTGGTAACCGGATTTGATATTATTTTCTTCTGGGTTGCCAGAATGATTACAATGGGACTCGAATTTACCGGAAAAGCTCCGTTTTCCACTGTATATATACATGGCCTTATCAGAGATGAAAAAGGTCAGAAAATGTCTAAGTCCAAAGGGAATACTATTGATCCGGTTAAGATTATCGATAAATACGGATGCGATGCCCTGAGATTTACAATGACATCTCTTTGTACTTATGGCGGCCAGGATATAAAAATAAGTGACGAACGGTTTGAATATGGCCGTAATTTTGCTAATAAAATATGGAACGCATCAAGATTTGTATTAATGAACTTAGACGGCGTTGACGGTAAAGATATTGATTTAGATAATTTGACAATTGCTGATAAGTGGATTTTGGATAAACTAAATTCAACCGTAAAAGAAATTAACGAGAATATTAAAGAATTCAGGATTGGCGAAACTTCCCATGTTTTATATGATTTCTTCTGGAACTCATATTGTGACTGGTATGTTGAAATCGCTAAAATTCAATTACAGGATGAAGCTTTAAAACTCAATACACAAAGAGTTTTGCGATATGTTCTTGATATGTCATTAAGATTATTGCATCCAATTATGCCTCATATTACTGAAAAAGTATGGCAGCTGCTTCCTCATCTTGACAGTGAAACAGCTCCTGCCTTAATTGTTGCGGAATATCCAACATATAAAGATAATCTTGCTTATCCTAAAGAAAGAACAGAAATGGAACTTGTATTTGAAACAATTAAGTCATTGCGAAATGTCCGTCAAAGTTTTAATATTTCTCCATCATTGAAAGTTGATATTGAAATTCGCGCTGATAAGGACGAAAAACAAATATTTGAAGCTATTGAATCATATATTAAACGTTTGGCTAAAGTGGAAAATATATCATATGCTAATAAAGATGAACAAATTCCTAAAAAGTCTGCAAGCGCTGTTGTCGCGTCTTCAACAATAGTAATTCCGCTTGAAAATCTAATTGACTTTGAAGAAGAAATAAAAAGACAACAAAAGAAACTGGATAAACTTTCTTCAGAAAAAAAATCTCTGGAAGGAAGGATTAATAATCCTAAGTTCGTTGCAAACGCGCCAAAGGAATTAATTGATCAGACTAAATTCAGGATTGAAGAAATTTCACTGCAAAGTGAAACTATCAATGAGTTGATTTCATCATTAAAATCTTAAGAAATGTAAAAAATGAATATCTAAAAGCAGAACAGACCGCAAAAAAACGTCTGTTCTGTTTTACTATGAATAAATAAGAATTTAAGTAGAAAGGCAGAAGGTAAATGGCTATTCAAAAAATAACTGGATATAATTTTGCAGAACGAGCAGCAAAAGAAGGTAAACATTTTATAAATGTTCCGCTTAAAAATAATGAAACGGCAAACATATTATGGAACAATAACTCTGTTGACTGCTTTATAACAGAAAACGGGCATTTAAAAGGTGCCAGACGTGCTTCAGGAAATGTAGAATATGTAGGTTCCGAACTTATTATAATCTTTGATAGACTTAGAGATTTAATTGAACCGGGAACAGATGTTTTGAAAAATTTTATAAAAGCTTCTTTTAAGTAATGTTAAATAATGTTAAAAAACATTTACAAATTGACAAAGCTTTGATATTATTAGATAAAGTTCAGTTTAATAGATATAATCTTAGATATAATGGAGTAAAAATGACATCACAAGAATTAGATTTTGAAGAATTGCTAAAGCAGTATGATTACAACTTCCAAAAAGGCGACCTTGTAAAAGGTATTGTCTGTGGATACGATGGTCAGGGCGTAATGGTTGATATCGGTGCAAAAACAATTGCTGTTGTCCCAACCAGAGAAGCTGTTGATAAGGATGAAAAAGTTGAAGACAAGTTTGAAAAGGGTAAGGAATACGAATTCTTAATTATCAAAGAAGAAGATGAAGATGGCAAATTCCTTCTTTCTAAAAAGAAAGTTGACTTTGCATATGCTTGGAAAGAACTTGAAAAGGCAAAAGCTGATGATGAAACAATTCTTGGTACAATTGTTGGAATTGTTAAAGGTGGTATACTTGTTGAAGTTTCAGGTGTAAGAGGTTTTGTTCCGTCTTCTCAATTGAGAAGTAAAGAATCAGACCTTGAAGTCGGTTCAAAAATTGAATTGAAAATATTAACACTTGACAGCCAGCAGAATAACTTTATTCTTTCAAATAAAAAGGTTTATGATGATAGCGCGGTAGAGGCAAGAAAAAATGTATTTGCCCAAATAGAACCAGGTCAGATTGTTAAAGGTGACGTTGTTCGTATAACTGATTTTGGCGCATTTGTTGACCTTGGCGGTATCGATGGCTTGCTGCCTCTTTCCCAGCTTTCATGGAGATGGATTGATCATCCGACTGATATTTTGAATGTCGGGGACAAAATAGACGTTGAAGTAATCGCTGTTGATTATGACAAACAGCGTGTGTCTTTAAGTTTAAAAAATCTTGAACCTGATCCATGGGTTGAGGCTGAAAAACAAATTAAAGAAGGCGATAAAGTTGAAGGTACTATTACCAGAATAAAGCATTTTGGAGCATTTGTTGAAGTATTCCCTGGAGTAGAGGCTCTTCTCCCTCATAATGAGGTAATTGAACTTCAAAACAGAGACGGAAATATTCTTCAGGTAGGAGACAAAGTTATGACTTATATTTTGAAGTTTAACCCTACAGATAAACGTATTGCTCTTACGGTGAATGAACCTTCTAAAAGTGACGAAACTCAAGAGTAAAAATTATAACTAAGATTATATTTGGCTAAAAACACATCCCTTTATCGGGATGTGTTTTTCATATGTAAATATGAAATTTTGTAACATTTTTCCATTAAATGAATTATTTTAAATTAAATCATTAAAGAAAAAAATTAAACTTGCCGTATAATGAATTGTGAATATGTTGACATTTCTTTAAATATAATTAAAGAAGTAATAGTAGTAGTATAAATAATTAATAATAATGAGGAGAGCTGCTTATGGGTATGGCCGCATCGCAAGCCAGATGGCTTGGTTTAACCGCAAGAAAGACAAATGTTGAATACGAAGGACAACAGATAAATCAGGCTAGAACAGCACTGGCAAACCAGAGTGCAAATACATTCAATGAGTTATTAGCCCTTGAAGTGCCAACAGCTCCAAGTTCTCAGGATTATACAGAAATCAAATACACATATACTGATGGTTCAATAACTGAGACAATTGAAGATATGTCTCAATTAACAAATGACCCGGACGGATATAATTATTTAATTACTCACTATCACTATGCGGATATTTATACCGGTGTTCAAAACAGATTAACTAATCCTCAGGTAACTATGGGAACAGCCGGTTCTAGAAATACCGTTTCTCGTGATAATATCACGCAAGAAGGTGGTACATATTATGTTAATGGCGCTGCCGTAAGTGCTTATGATGAGAACAATGAAGAACAAAAAGCTGCATATGACACTATATTACAGAATTATCCGGATCTTGCAAAATCTCAGGATGACCTGATGTGTTATACTGGTCAAGATGGTACAATTCACTTTACAACAGGTACCGAACTTGCAGGATCTAATGATATTATGGATTATTCAGTAGAGGAGAATATTCCAAAATATGTCGGGAATGCAACTGTAACAAAATATGATCCGACTGATTCTACACAAAAAGCTGCATATGAACAAATATGTAAAGATTGGCCAACATCCGATTTTGCCCAATCTGTCATCTCAGACATTTATACTTGGGAATATCAGGGACAAACCCGTTTTGGCTGTCTTTCAGATTTTCAAAACTCTGTAAACAGTGCGCCTGATCCTTCAACTCCAAGTGAAAACCAGGATAAGTTAACATATTACGTAGCGCAGAATGTCGAAACTAAAGTTCAGCAGCAGCAAAAAGCAATAGTCGATATTAATGAAGATGGCAGAATTCAATCAATTAAGTATGAAGATTCTTCAATAACATATAACGTATCAACAGAAACTGAAACAGATAATGCTGCTTATGAAGATGCCATGAACCAGTATAATTATGATATGCAGGTGTATGAAAAAAGAATAGCTGATATCAATGCTAAAACGGAAAAAATTCAAGAGCAGGATAGAACCCTTGAATTACGTTTGAGGCAGCTTGATACAGAACAAGAAGCACTGCAAACAGAAATGGAAGCTGTTCAAAAAGTTATTCAAAAGAATATTGAATCTACTTTCAAAACATTTGAATCATAATAATTAAGAACAATTAATCAGTATAGAAGAAGAGGGACAAATGTCATACAAAAACGATAGTTATCTTGTAATAGCAAATAAGTTTGGATCAGCCAGTTCGGATGCAAAGGCTCAGTTGTGGGAAACTTATGATCAATTAAGAGATTTAACTGTTTCTGGCTCCGGTAGTGGTACCGGGTGGGGAACAACCGGCAGTTTCTTATATAGGATGGCAAGCCTTCTTGCGCCTTCATCTTATGCTACTGTTTTTGGAAGTTCCGAGTCTATGAATATCCCGGGAACCTCGTATTATTCTTCATTAAATGGTGGATCATCTTATGGTCTTAATTCTTTGTATAATTATTCAGGATTTCCTAGCGGAGCGGCGCCTATTTCTTGGTCTGAAGGATTTGCAACAGGCGGGGCCTCTTCTCTTTTCGGTTGGGGATCTGATACAAGTTCATTATCCGGAACCGCTACAGGTTATGCCTCGGGAGTTGGTGGCTTAGCTGATATTGCAAGTGCGGCTGCTTATGGTGTTGGAGCTGCTAACGGTTACGGTTTTGTTGGTAAAAATATTGTTCTTCCTTTGGCAAGTATAATTTCCGGTTGGGGGGGAATTATGCAGTCCGCTGCCCCTTATCTTGGTGAATACGGGTTGCCGGCTCTTGTTATGGGTAATTTAATGCAGGGAACAACTTCTGCTGCATTGTCTGCTTACCAGCGTGTTACCGGGAATATTACTGCTAATGCTGACACAATCCTTTCAAATAAAGTTAGAAATATTGAAACCGTTTGTAAAATGCTTGATACGCAAGGCGATGTTTGTAAAAAAATGCTCAAAGAATCTATTGACGGTGATAGTAAGGCTATTCAAAATCTATAATTCTTGTGGAGCAGTGCTGGTTGTTATGGATAACAGAATTTTTTTCAGAGTCTTCTTTGATAAATTATTAAAAAAAAATTTTGTATTTATTTTGCTTGATAAAATTGTAAAATTTTATTGCGTTATTTTTTCAAACCAGCTCAATTTGTTAAAGTTTAAAACTAATGTGCCGATAAAAAATATGACGAATAAGTCACAAATATCTTTTCAAAGGACTAATACTAAAACAAGCATTTTAGGTTAAGACATGTTAAGAAATATTATAAAAACAAGCAATAATTATGATAAGTTTGTTTTTATATACATGTAGATCTAAAGTGTATAGGAGTAGAATAACATAATGTCACTTCAAGATACTTTAGAGACGAATATAAAAAGAATTGTTGATTTCTTGATATATTCGAAAAATTTCATAATAAGAAAAAGCCCTCTGAAAGCTTTGATGAATTCAATAGTGGAAGGTTTAAAAGATTTCCTGACAATGAAGAAAAAGTTGAAAATGGCTCAGTATCGGTTAAACTACCACAGGCATCAATTCCAGAAAATGGAACAACTGATTGCAGAAAATAATCAACACAGCTTTCTGAAGGGGAATCATCTCAATGAAACCAGATAAAGGAAGCGGAAAATGGGTCTTATAACAGATACATTAAGATTAAGACAATTACACGGTCAAAAGTTGGATCTTCAATTTAAAATCCAGCAGATTACAATGACTAAGATGAGTCTTACTAATGCCGGCAATGATTTAATGCATGTTGGAACAGATTATGACCCGGAATCCCCTATTATGAAAACATTACAACAACGTCAGGCTAAATTGAAACTTCTTGAAGAAAAACTTTCTCATGAAATGGAAGAATATCAAATTCAGCTTGCGATGGTTGAAGAAGAATATAAAGCTTGTAAGGGACGTATTAGAGAGGAAATCTCTGAAGAATTTAGTTATTCATTTGGATAATAGCATAGGAGTTTTTACCCACAGGCGCGAAAAGTAGTGTCAGAGGTACTTCATTATAACGCTGCGCTTTCTGAGATGTGGTTTGGGTTTTGTCCCTGAGGGACTTTCCTATAACGCTCTGCTGTGTGGAGCGCATAGGGAAAAGCTCAATAAATAATTTTTCATGTCATCCTGAACTTACTTTTTTCTTTCGCTAAAGAAAAAAGTAAGCAAAAAAGAAAGCGATATTAGTCGTGGAATTTAAATTTCAGAACCAAGATGTAGGTTGGGGTTTCCACCCCAACAAAAAAATAATGAATTTCAAGAATTAACCAACTGTCATCCTGAACTTGCAGCTCCTCTTGTTGCCGACGAAAAGGAGGCTTACAAGGGAGGGTGCTCGCAGAGTATTTCAGGATCTATCCATCGTCAAAAATGATCGACCAACTGCCCACAAAAAACAAATGTTGGGCTGAAAGCCCAACTTACTTTTTTCTTTAGCACAAAGAAAAAAGTAAGCAAAAAAGAAAGCACTATGAGTTGTGTGATTTGATTTCTCTCGTTAAAGTAATTTTTAAAACAATATCCTTTACGTCCTGGACAGCGCAGCGTCATAATGCAGTGCCTCAGGCACAAAAAGTAAGCAAAAA
>CALUYU010000046.1 GCA_944325075.1 Candidatus Gastranaerophilales bacterium | reverse complement strand
AAAAGAAAAAATGAAAAAAAAAAAAGTAAAAGAAAAAAAAAAAATGAAATAAAAAAAAATAAATTAAAAAAAAAAAAATACTTGAAAAATATTAAAAATAGTATATAATAAAAGAAAAAGGAGGTAGACACATGGAAAAGTCAAGTATAGCAGGACATACGGGGGGGGGGGGTAACAAACATCAAGGGAGAGAAGGGAAAACACCAAAATTAGTTTTCTTGAAATATTTCTCCCAATCAAAGTTTTCTGTATCAGATGTAAATAAATATTATGTTGGGGTGAAACCCCAACCTACAATGAACTGTGTTGGACGCATATGGAAAAGGTCGATAAAAGATTCTCCATGTCATCCTGAACTCGTTTCAGGATCTTACCGCCATCAAAAATGTTCGGCCATCTGCACACAAAAATCTAATGTTGGGGTAGAAACCCCAACCTACTTTAATTTTAGTACTATTTCTTATGCATCTTGGAAAGCGCAGCGTCATGTAAGAGGGGACTTAGTCCCCGCGTTTACCTTGGCCGAGGTTTTTTCACTATACTATCCTTCGCCTCGCAAGGTTGCGTTTACTCTTGCGGAGGTTCTTATAACCCTAGGCATAATCGGAGTTGTGGCAGCGATGACGCTACCGGTTTTAATCGCAAAATATCAAAACCAAGTAAAAACTACAAGGTTAAAAAAGTTCTATACAACTTTTGCTCAGGCAACATTGCTTGCCCAAAATGAGTATGCATCTGTAAAGGGTGAGGAAATCTTAACCGGTTCGTCCGATCCTGATCAGATGTATGATTATCTTGTAAAATATTATAAGCCGTATTTTAATTTTGCGGAATTAAAGAAAACGGCAGTGGGTGTATTAGCTAAATTCCCTGATGGCAGTGCATTTATAACAGCAAAAAACTCTGATATAACAGCAGGAACCGGATATACTCATATAATTTTTTGTCCGGAATCCAAATATTGTGAGTCTGATGATATTATAAATAATGTTAATCTTCATAATAAGCCTGATGGAATAGACCGGTTTATGTTTTATTTTAATGATACCAATGTTGTTCCTCAGGTTACTCGTGGTATAGATGAAGATGGTAATCAGGGAGCTGATGTAACAAAACCTTCAAGAGAGGCTGCCATACGCGCTTGTAAAGTTTTTGCAAGAGATTGTACATATTTATTGTATATGGACAATTGGGAATTTAAGGACGATTATCCAAGGAAATAAGTGCTAAGTATTTTATTTTAAACAGCTGTTTAGACTTTGAAGCAGCTGTTTTATTTTGTTATGGCACCGGATCGTAACCGCCTTCATGCCATGGATGACACCTGGAGATTCTTTTTATTCCAAGCCATCCGCCTTTCAGAACCCCGTATTTTATTATTGCCTGGCGGGTGTATTCGGAACATGTAGGAGTATAACGGCAAACCGGCGGAGTGTATTTTGAAAAAAATTGGTATATTTTTATAAGTAATAAACAAAATTTTTTAATCATACTAGCTTACCGTATAACTTTCACCAATAGTATCAACAGCTTCAACCTTAATATCTGTTATAAGTTCAGAGTATGAGATAACGACAATTGTAGGAATATGTCTTTCAAGCAGCTGATATAAAGGAAGTCTGATTCTAGGTGAACAAAGTATGACTGGCTGCTGGCCGCAAGCCTGATGTGCACGCATTAATGTGTTTGCTGTTGTCTCAATAAGTTCCTGAACCTGCATAGGATTCAATAAAAACATAGTACCAAGCTCTGTTCTCTGACAGCTGTCATCAAGAATTTTCTCCCAGTCAGGAGAAAGTGTCAGGGCATATAAAATATTATCGTCACTTACATTTGACAAACAAATTTGACGTCCCAACGCTGCTCTCAGACGTTCCGACAGAATATCAGGTTCTTTAGAAAATCTTGCGTAATCGCAAAGTCGTTCAAAAACAAAGATAATATCTTTAATAGAAACTTTTTCCCTGATTAGGTTAACAAATATTTTTCTTAAATCGCTTGTGGAAATAATTGTAGGTACAAGATCGTTTACAAGTGTAGGGTCTTGAGAACGTACAAGTTCCATAAGCTTAAGAACATCTGTCTTTGTCATAACTTCATCAACATGTTTTCTTACGCATTCCTGCAAGTGTGTAACAATAACGTCTGTACTGTCAACAGCAGTTACCGAACGAGCGGTTTTTGCATCTTCAGGTTTAATCCAGTATGCCTGGGTCTGGTATGTAGGGTCAATACCTATTATTGCATCTTCCGGAACTTCTTTTTTTACAGCGTCCCATTGATCTGCAATAACCATTACTCTACCGGGATAAACATAGCCTGTTGCAACAGTATTCCCGCGGATTGCAAGCAAATATTCGTTTGCATCCAGGGCGGATGAGTCCATAATTCTAATATTTGGAATAATGTAACCAAGTTCGTCCGTAACTCTTTGACGTAATGCTGCAATTTTTGCAAGTAACTGTCCTTCCTGATCAGGGTCTGCAATTACAAGAAGATTTGAGCCAACCTGCAAGCTCAAAACGTCAACACCCAAGCGTTCATACATTCTATTAGGGTTAACAAGATCCTGCATATTTTGCCGAACGTTTTCTAATTGACCAAGTTGTGATTGTACGTCCGCGTTGATAAGAACTGAAAAACCTGCAATCCCAAGTCCTATAGCAAACATTGTAAACGGCAGCCAAGGAAGTCCTGTAATAGGCCCGGTCACTGCAAGCAAAAGCAGGAAACCAGCTGCAAAGAATAGTGCATAAGGTTTTGTCATAATCTGGCCGGCAACATCTGCACCAAGTGAAGAACTCTGAGCTGAAGAACGGGTCATAAATATACCGGCTGCAATTGACATAAGAAGAGACGGTACTTGTGAGGCAAGACCATCACCTATTGTTAAAATTGTATATTTCGAAACAGCATCTGCAAGAGGCATTTGGTTCATTAAACACCCTACGCATAATCCGCCGACAATGTTAATTATAACGATAATGATACCGGCGATTGTGTCTCCTTTTACAAATTTCATAGCACCGTCCATGCTGCCGAACAAACTGGATTCTCTTTGCAGATCTTCACGTTTTTTTGTAGCTTCTTCCGGTGAAATCAATCCCGCGTTAAAGTCTGCGTCGATAGTCATTTGTTTACCCGGCATGGCGTCCAAGGCAAATCTTGCAGAAACTTCCGCAATACGTTCAGCACCCTTGGTAATTACCATAAACTGTACCACCGTGATAATAAGGAATATTACACCGCCTACAACCATGTTTCCGCCGGTAACAAATGTTCCAAAAGCATGAATTACTTCTCCGGCTTCTCCCTTTGACAAAATAAGTCTTGTTGAGGCAATTGAAAGAACCAGACGAAACATTGTCCCAAGAAGAATAATGGAAGGAAATGAGGATAACTCTAAAGGTTTTTGCACATATAAGCCAAACATTAAAAGAACAATTCCAAGGGCAATATTTAAACTTATTGAAAAGTTAATAACCCAATTTGGCATTTCAACAAGCAGAATTAACAGCAGTGCAAGTACAAACACTGCTAAAAATAATTCACTTAATGGATTGCTGTTACCGCCTCCGCCTTGTGCCATTATAATTCCCTTAATGCTTGCGTTACTAATGCTATACGGGAGTCAATAGTTGCATCAACAATTCCGTTTGTTGTTGTAACCATACACCCTCCTTCATTTACTTCTTCATCAGAAAGAACAATCACTTTTGTATCCAGTCCGGCTAAATTTAATAACTCAGGTATTGCCTGTTTAACTTCATTTGCTTCAGACGGATTTACACGTAAAGTTACTTTTGATTCTTCTTTTGATAATGTTTTTAATACATCGACTATTGTATTAAAAAGTACTTGAGGATCTTGCTCTATTTCTTTTTTAATAATTTTTTGAGCAATATCAACACTTATTTCAAGAATATCAGGCGCAATATATTCAAATACTTCTTCTTTTGCTCTTATAAATTGGCCAAGGGAATTTTTGATCTCTTCCAAATCTGCTTTTGATTGTTCAAGGCCGGCCTCATATCCTTCTTTCATTGCTGCTTCCCGTATTGAATCGGCTTCTTCTCTTGCACGGGAAACAAGGTTTCTGTCGTCAACTCTTCTAAATCCACGTCTTCTGTCTCCTTTGCGTCTTTCCTGGCGTTGAGAAAAGTCAATATTGTCAAGGTTAAAAAGATCTATATTATCGGGATTGTCGCTTGGTGTCTCATTTTCCAGAATGTTAGTACGCGGTTGTACCATTTGCAAATCGCTTTCAGGTACGGATGTGTTGCTGTATATATCAGAAGAAGTATTGCTGTTTTCAGTCTGAATTTCGTTTGTTGCCGGTATAACAGATTCATTTTCACTGTTTAACTCAGACTGATTTGCAGGAATTTCCCCTAATCCTTGAATGTTATTTAATCTTTTCTTTTTAATAATCATGATTTAATTTTATTATACACCACTCTCAAGGTATGTGGCAATAATGTTAGCAATTCTTGTGGAGATTTCATAGTATTCGCCTTCAACGGCATTAAATACAAACTGGCTGACTTTATGTCTTTCCAGTTGTAATTTTTTTTCCATACGATTTTTGCCGACTGTATTAACGACGTGCTGGACTCTTCCTATAACCTGTTTTTTGTTAACTTCTGTTGCTTCCGGAAGTTTTTGAGCCAATTCATCTAAAAACTTCATTGTAACGGCCGGGTCAACTTCTTTTTCAAGGTTATCGGTGTACATATATTTAATAACAGTTCCGGCATCTTCCTGATCAAAACGTTCAAGTATAGACTGAACCTGATCTTCATCATCCATTCTTTTTAGTAAAAGCGCAACAGTTACAAGCTTAAGCAATTTTGGCGGTTCGTAACGGCCGCTTTGAACTACCGGAGCTCCGCCTGAATTATTTGCAGCTGCCGGCATGTTATTTTGCTGCGGCTGTGGAGGCTGTTGTGCTGTATTTTGTGCAGGGGGCTGTGCCTGTTCTACCTGGCCGCTGTCCTGCATTTGCTGCATAACCGTGTCTATATTTGATTGTGCAGACGCTTTTTCCATTAATCCTTCGTCAATAAATCCTTTGTTTTTAAGCTCTGCAATGCTGTCAAGATATGTTTTTTTTACGTGATGTTCTATTAGTTGTAAAATCTGATCTTGCGGAAGTCCTTGTTTAAAAGTCTGTTTTGCGATTTCAAAGATTGTAAAAGCAATTTTCTGCATGATCGGATCCCAAAACTGCTGCGGGATCCCTGATCTGATTAAGTCAACAGATTTATGGAATGCCCATTCTGCAATAATCTGGGTTATAAGCGTTGCCTGCTCGGCATTAAATCCAAGTCCTTCCTGGTCTTGATATAAAGCTTCTCCGGCAAGAAGTGAGAAATTCAAAAGAGTATTTGTAACATAGGCTTTCTCATTTTCTTTAAAGTCTTTTGGGACAAGCTCAACGGCCTGGCCTGCCAGATTTTCCGCAAATGCTTTGTAATCAAAACCTTCTATAGTCATTTTAGTTTAGTTCCTTTGTGTATAATTAACCATTGTTTTCAATCCAGCTCTTAATTTTATCACCGGCCATTTCACCATCTGTTTCGGAAAGGTTGGATGACAGATTTTCAAGAGCTCCTATCATTTCTCTTTCACTGCGTGTTCCAAGATATTCACGCTGTTGCTGTTCAAGAAGACCTTGTGCAAGCTCGGATTGTCTGTCCGCAAGCTGGGCTGCACGAACATTAACATCGCTTAATTCTCTATCCTGTTCAGCTTCTTTTTGTCTTAATCTTTCTACTTCAATAGCATTTTCTTCCTGGAGCTGGCGGACTTTATTTGATACTGCTTTAAATACAATTACTAAGCCAAGTCCGCTCAAGACAACCGCAAGCCACCAAGGATTACCGCTTTCGTCCGGTTTTGGAAGGTTAGCCGGTCTTCCTGCCGCAAGATAAGGGTCAACAGTGTCTGAAAATGCTATTGAAACATTTTCCGGATCTGCTTTAGGCCCGGCCGCACTTGCTACAAGTTCTTTAAGGTCTTCCAAAGTTGTATCAGGCGGTATTGCTGATCTTTCTAATGTTACCGCAATAGATACTTCTTCAATGATACCCGGTTTTAAGTATTCATTAAGCTGTGTTTTGCTTACTCCGTATTGAGTTTCGGTTGCAGAACGCGAATAAGTTCTGTTTTGGCTGGAATTTCCGTTTTCATTCCCCATCCCGTTTGGAAGATAAACGCTTACTGCATTTTGGCTGGAACTGCTATCCTGGGTTTGGTCGCCAAGCCCTTCTGTAAATGATTGTTCGTTTACAGAAGCTTTTTTATCCGGATCGTAAGTTGTACTGTACTTTTCAGCGGGAGCCTGCCGTAAGAATGTGCTTACTGTTGCAACATAATTACCTTTGCCAAGCAGACGGTCTAACTGAAGCATAACTTTTTGCTGCATGTATTTATCGTTTTCTTCAATTTTCGCAAGCATTTCATCAGAGGCATTCATTATGCTGTGGTACACATTGCCGTTTGTATCTGTGATGGAAATATTTTCTGCCTCCAGACCTGAAACACTTCCAAGCAGAAGGTTTGAAATAGCTTTTACCTTTAAAGGTTCAAGTTTTTCGCCGGGTGGAATTACTATTTGAACAGTTGCCGTTACCGGTTTTTGCATTGATGTGAACATTGTCTGCTCCGGAATTGATATAAATACAGAGGCATTTTCTATTGGTTTAATTTTTCGGATTAATCTTGATAGTTCACCGTTAATAGCGCGTGTAAGTCTGATTTTTTTATCTTCTTTGGTTGAAGTAAAGTCACCTTTATCAAAAATTTCCAAACCTACATTCTGATCCATAAGTCCGCTTTGAACAATTTGAATTAAAGCCTCATCGCGCTGTGCTGTAGTACATTTTTTCATACCGGTTGTACAGTCGCCTTTTTTCAAGTATAGACGGGATTTTGTACCATCTAAAGCTCTTGATACTGCTATATTATATCTTGCAAGTAATGCCTGAATTTCAATAGCTTTTCCGAGGTTATCTGTGGTCAGAAGATCAACGTCCTCTTTTAGAGGTTCTTCTGTAACTGTTTGGCCTCCTTTATTATTCGCTCCTGAATTCCCGGCTACAATTCCTATTATAATGAATAGTGCTAATATTAACACTATTCCGCCGATTATTGCATATAGCAGAGGTTTGTTCTCTAGTAGTTTTTGAAAGTCCATTTGTTCCCCGTCTGTGTTTTTATTTTCTATTAATTATTTGCTCTATACCTGAATCTGCATAACCTTATCGTAAGCCTGAATAACTTTACCTACCGCTGTAGTTGCAACGTTTACGGTTATTTCAGATTTTGACATTGCAATCATCACATCATGAATATCTACATTTGTATTCCCGGACATAGCATCTTTTAATAATTCATCCGGAGCGTTCAGCTCTTTATTGAAGTTTTCAACAAGTCCGGTAAAAACTGTTTTGAAATCTCCGGTTGCAGGAGTTTCTATCCTATCCATACGTGCAGAAGTAATCCCCCCGAACCCGGGTGCAAGTTTTGTATGCTGAATTCTGTCTGATAAATTATAGCTGGGATAAAAACTTGACATAAGTTATGCCCTCCTCTTAATTTTATTTTAACTAATTTTAGATAATTTTGTGCATAGTATTGATAAAAATCATACATTTGCTGTATGCATAAATATAAATTTCATAAATACTACCTATAAATTTCTGTTTATTTCTTAATGATTTTTTTTATTTAGTCTATTATTCAGTATTTTTATTTTGAATAATTTTATTAAATTGGGGTATTGCTTTTTTAATTTTCCATAGTATTATTCAAATATGAAAAATTTAATTATTGGATTTTGTGCGTTAGTAATATTGTTGACATCTCCGGCGTTTGCCTGGGGGATTAGAAATCCTAATGCTGATTCTCAAGAAGAACAGCAGACTGAATACACCCAGGTAGCTGCAGAACATATTCTTGTCAAAACTGCTGCCGAGGCTATGGAGATTAAAAAGGGGCTTGATAACGGCGGGAATTTTGAATACTATGCAATGAAGTATTCTATGTGTCCTTCTGCCAGAAACGGTGGTTTCCTCGGATATTTCGGCAAGGGGCAGATGGTGCCGGAATTTGAAAAGAAAGCGTTTTCTATGGAGGTTGGGGAAATTTCCGATCCAATCAGAACAGATTTCGGATGGCATATTATCAAAGTTGTTGATAAAAAATAATTAGGCTTTTATTAAAAAAGTTACAAATTTGTCGCCGTATTTTTTTTGTCTGATAACATTATAACCGCTGCAATCTATATCTGTTACGTGTTCAAGGATAACAACTCCTGATGTTATGTTTTCAATTGCTTTAAGTGATTGTTCGTAAACACCCGAAAAATAAGGCGGATCAATGTATATTACATCAAATTTTTCTTTTATTTTCGGGACAATTTTTAAGCTGTCGCCTTGTATAAATTTTAGTTCAAATTCATAGTCTGAATATTTTTGGTAATTTCTTTTGATTACACTTGCGGCTTTGGGATTTTTTTCTATTGCAGCAGCATATTTAAAACCTCTTGAAACAGCTTCAAGTGCCATAATTCCTGATCCTGCGTACATATCAAGAAAACTTGATCCTTCAAAATTTATTATTGTCTGTAAAGTATTAAAAATACTCATCCGGATTTTCGAAAGTGTCGGCCTTGTAATTTTTTCATCCGGCGCTATAATTTTGTGTCCTTTAAATTTACCTGATGTTATATTCATATTAACTATTTTACAATGAACAAGATTTATTGTATAATGTAAGCTGAGAGAGGAGTTTATGAGCGAACTGCAAAAAGAAAATAAAACAGATGTTATTATTGTTGGGGCCGGCCCTGCCGGGATTTCAGCTGCTGTAATGGTTGCACGTGCAGGATTTCAGGCTGTTGTAATAGAACGCGGAACTTTTGCAGGGAGTAAAAATGTTTTTGGCGGAGCGGTTTACACTCAGGCTGTTAGGGAAATTTTTCCCGATTTTGAAAAAACAGCGCCTCTTGAAAGAAAAAATATTGAGCATAAATTTGCAATACTTGGCAAAGAGGATAGTACAGTTGTCTCTTACAGAAAAAAGCATGAAGAACCTGTAAGTTATACTGTTATGCGTGGAAAGTTTGACCGCTGGATGGCGGAAGAGGCGCGTAAAGAAGGTGTTATCATTGTTGAAGAAACTGTTGTAAGAGAGCTTTTGGTTGAAAATGAGAAGGTTGTCGGTGTTAAAACAGAGCTTGAGGATTACTATTCGGATATTGTTATTCTTGCGGATGGCGTAAATTCTTTGCTTGCAAAACAAATCGGGCTTAGAGAGAATATTGAGCCTAAAGACGTAGCGGTTTCTGTTAAGGAAGTTATCAAACTGAATAAAGAAAAAATTAATGACCGTTTTCTGATAGATGATGATGAAGGCTGTGTATATGAGCTTTTTGGCGGTTCTATGCTTGGTAAACTTGGACTTGGATTTATTTATACCAACAAGGAGAGTGTAAGCATAGGACTTGGAATTACTCTGGATGAACTTACCAAAACAGGGATTAAACCTTATGAACTTTTGGATAAAATTAAACAGCATTCGACAATTGCTCCTCTGATTAAAGATGGTGAAGTTATTGAATATTCTGCACATCTTATTCCTGAGGGAGGTTATAAAAAAATTCCGGTGCTTTCGGGAGCCGGGGTTATGGTTGCCGGAGACGCTGCAATGCTTGTTAATAACATGCATTGGGAAGGTACTAATCTTGCCATGATAAGCGGCAAAATTGCAGGTGAAACTGCTGTTATTGCTCTTACTAAAGGTGATACAAGCGAGGAAACTCTTGCCCGTTATCAGGAACACCTTGAGAAAACTTTCGTTATTAAGGATTTATATACTTATAGAAACCTTATGGATGTTATGCATGACAAAAAAGAAATTTTTCTTGATATTTATTTGAGAAAAATTAATTCCTTTTTTGAGATGTTTACTTCTGTCAACGGGGTTCCAAAGAGGAAACTTTACAGGACATTTATAATTAATTTTATTAAAGAACGCGGAATTAGAGGATTGTGTTCTGATGCGTGGAGTATTTTTAAGTTAATATGGAGTATTATTGTAAAATGAACTTAGATAAAAATCTTTCCACATTAAAATATACACCGGATACAGAATCACACTTAAAGCCTTGTGAATCTGACTGTTTGGTATGCAAGTTCAGGCCATGTACCAGTGTTTGTCCGGCTGGTGTATACGAATGGCTTGAGAATGAAGGGAAGCTGCTTGTTAAGTATGAAAACTGTCTTGAATGCGGTGCTTGCCGTATTGTTTGTGAAAAACAGTCGCTTGACTGGCAGTATCCAAAAGGTACTAAAGGCGTAGTTTTTAAAAGAGGTTAAATATTAATAGAAAAATATAAAAGGAGAAGAGACTATGAAAGAACAATACAGCAATCAACACAGACGCTGGTATGACAAAGATCCGGTTTTGTCGCAGGCTATTTCAACTTTGGAACAAAGTGACGATGAAACTCAGATTAAAGTTGCGCTTAATTTGATTAAAATTATTATTGAACACAATATTGAAGATGAAAAATTCGAGGCAGTTGAAGACATTATAAATGCAGTAGGTTCCGGTCTGGATGATAACAGAAAGGGCCGCTGGTACGACATTGATTCTACTGTTAGAACGGCTATGAATATGCTTCAAAATTGTCCTGAGGCAACACAGAGAATTATTGCCAAAGAAATGGCCAAAATGGTTGTTGATAAAATTAAAACAGATAATGATTCTGATGATGAAGAGCAGACTGATTAAATTATAAATATAATAATTTTTGCGATAAAGCGGTGCACAATTCTTGTACCGCTTTATTTAGTAAATTCAATGAGCACAATTTCCGGAATACAGTAAAATCTGATTGGAAGAATACTTGTGCCAAGACCTTTTGAAGTAAACAATATTTTCTCTTCTTCTTTTTTAAGCCCATATGCGTATTTCTTTCCATATTTAGAAGGTACGGTTAATGGCCCTATGAAGGGGAAAACGACTTGTCCGCCGTGAGTGTGGCCGGATAATGTAAGCTTTACATATTGTGGAACTTGCGGAAAAATGTCTGGTGTATGCGAAAGAAGTATGACCGCGCTGCCGGTTCCATATAATGCTTTTTTTATATCCGGACTGCCGGTTTGCATATCTTCGACTCCCGCAATTGTAAATTTGTCAAAATTTTTATTTGTGTTTTCAAGTACGGTTATCCCGTTTTTTTGAAACGTTTTAATAATTTCGTATTTGCCCTGCCAGCCGTCATGATTTCCCATTACGGCAACCGTGCCATATTTTGATTTTAAATTTTTTAACTCAAAGGCGATTTCGTCTGCTGACAGAGTAAATCCTTTTTTATGACCGTTAACATAATCTCCGCCTAATAATATAATGTCGGGATTAAGAGAATTAATTGTTTTTACAATTCTTTTTAATCTGTAAGTTTCATATGGTTTTATATGGAAATCACTTGCAAAGACCAGTTTTAATCCGGCGAGTTCATTGTTTTGCAAATATATTTTTTTTATCATTATAAGATTTGGTTCAACAATGAGGCTCCAAATTCCTGTTAGTATTAAAATTAAAATTATTGTGTAACAAAAAACTTTCATAAATATATTTTATACCAAATATTTGTTGTACAATTTTAATATGGGAAAAAATATTGCACTAATCGGGATGATGGGATGCGGCAAAACAACTATAGCGTGCGAGTTAAGTAAAGTTTTGCCGGATTATACTCTCGTTGATATTGATTGCGAAATTGAAAAAAGTTCCAGTAAAAAAATTTCTGAAATATTTTTAAAATACGGAGAACCGCATTTTCGTATACTTGAAAGTGATAAAATTAAAAAATTTGCTTATGAAAAAAATTTAATTATTGCGCTTGGAGGAGGTGCTTTTGAAAGTGCCGCCAACAGAGGAATTTTACTTGAAACGTCAAGAGTTATATATCTGCAAGCCTCTGCCGGCGAAATATATAACAGGATTAAAAATGAGTTTCACCGGCCGCTGCTGCAGAAGAACTTTTCAGTTGAACGGATTGCCGAAATTATAAAAAAAAGAGAACCGAATTATAAAAAGGCTCATTTAACTATTAATACCGACGGCAAAAGTCCTGAAGAAATTGCAAAATATATTATAGGAGTTTTACATGATTAATATAAATGTAAAAATTAATAAATCTGAAAAAACTTATCCTATATATATAGAAAAGGACGGAGTTGAAAATCTTAAATCTAAAATAGTCAAGTCTTTACGTGGGGATAAGTATTTAGTTGTAATTTCACAAAAGGTTGATCGGATTTACGGTGAACTTTTGGGATTTTCCAAAGACGAAAAATTTGTTCTTAAGGACGGGGAAAAAGAAAAAAATTTCCACAACTATAAAAAGATTATTGACAGAGCATTAAAAGCCGGACTAAAAAGAAACGATGCAATTATAGCAATAGGCGGCGGAGTTGTCGGAGATTTGGCTGGATTTGCTGCTTCAACTTATATGCGTGGGATTGATTATATTCAGGTTCCGACAACATTATTAGCATGTGTTGATAGTTCTGTCGGCGGGAAAGTCGCGATAGATACAAAATCAGGCAAAAATCTTGTGGGATGTTTTTACCAGCCTAAAAGTGTTTTCATTAACCTGAATTTCCTGAAGACTTTGGATGACAGGCAATATAAAACCGGTCTTGGAGAAGTTGTTAAATATATTTTTATTGAAAAAAGCTGCAAATGTCCTGAAGATTTGAATTTTTCAAACTTTATGAGCGAAAATACAAATAAAATTTTATTAAGAGACTTGAGCGTTATAGAAAAATTAGTTGAAATTTGTATAAAATTAAAGGTTGCTGTCATTGAGCAGGATGAAGAGGAGCATGGGCTTAGAAAAATCTTGAACTTTGGACATACATATGCACATGCACTTGAGAGTATTACGAGATATAAAAAGTACACACACGGTGAGGCTGTTGTTAAGGGAATTAAGTTTGCATTTAATCTTGCGGAAAAACGATCTTTAATTGATAAAAATTATAGTTTTTTTGCGTATGATATATTAAAAAAATTTGGTTTTATTGAAATTCCGGATTATCCTAAAGATAAGATTCTTAAAGCAATGAAGATGGACAAGAAAAATAATTCTCAAAAAATTGTTTTTATTTTACCGGTTGATTACTCAACTGTTCAAGAATTTTCTTTGGGCGAAAATGAAATTTTTTCTGATTCAAATTCTTAAACTTGGGTAGTGTAAATCCAATTATATTAGTATTTACGTAATCTGTTTTAATAAAAATTTTACCGTGGTGGGATTTGATTATTTTCTTGCATAAATATAAACCTAACCCGTCACTGTTATAATTAATTTTTTCATTAAATCGTTTATACTTGTTAAAGATAGTTTTTTCTGCCCCTTTTTTAAACGGTTGTCCGATGTTTTTTACGTTACAGATGATATGATTTTTATCATAGCTGCCAATGGAGACAATAATTTTAGATTTTTTGTCAGCATATTTTATCGCATTAAAAATAAGATTTGTGAGAACTCTTTTAATCTCCAGTCTGTCAGCAATTACTTCAAAACTTTCACAATTGCATAAAAGGCTGAATGTTTGCGATCTCTCATCCGCAAGCGATTTTAATTCGTTAAAAACTTCATTAATTAAAAGTTCCAAAGAGACATTTGTAAATTCCAGATGGCTGTTACCCCGCTTAATTTTATATATAGAAATTAAATTATAAATCATTTTTTCCATATACTTGCAAGAAGTATACATCTGATTATACATTTCCCTGTTCTCGCGGTTTGCAGAATAGATATTTATAACTTCTAAAGCTTTAAGCATGCCAAAAACCGGAGTTTTCAAATCATGGGAAAGCATTAGAGCAAGTTTGTTATTTTGTTTTTCACTTATTTTTCTCAAATATATGTGGCAAATTACATTTGTAATTATGATAATGTCTAAAATAAAATATGTAATATTTGCTTGTTGTATTCCGAGGAAAAGACAGCCGCCGATTAAAAATAACCAACTAATTTTTAAATAAAATTTTAACAATATTGTAATGTAAAATTTCATCTTTTAGAGTTATCCTATCATGTAATTATTTTAAGTGAATTACCCGAATGGGTATTTTTTACGGATTTGCGCAAAAAAAATTTTTCAGGGATTTAAATAATAAATATACGTAATATTACTTAAAGAAAAATTGAGTTTTTATTACATAAGTTTTATAATAGACCATGCGTTTGGAACAAATAGAAAGGGTAAGATAACATGGCTTCAGAAATAGCGTTTTCCCAGTTAGAACGTGCAATTAATCCGACACACGATATAAAACTTTTTTCAGGACGTTCTAACCCGAAACTTGCTCAGGAAATAGCGGACTGCCTTGGAACTACAATAGGACCTATGGTTGTGAAGAATTTTGCAGACGGGGAAATCTATGTTCAGGTCAAAGAAAGTGTCAGAGGGGACGATGTATTTATAATCCAACCTTTATGTAACCCGGTTAATGAAAATTTAATGGAATTGTTAATAATTATTGACGCTTTCAAACGTGCCAGTGCCAAAACAATTACCGCTGTAATTCCATATTACGGCTATGCACGTCAGGATAGAAAAACTTCCGGCAGGGAAGCGATTACGGCAAAACTTGTTGCGGATCTTTTAACTACAGCAGGTACAAATCGTGTCCTTGCTATGGATTTGCATACCGGCCAAATTCAAGGATTTTTTAATATTCTTGTTGACCATATTTTTGCTACTCCTATTTTGGTAAATTATATAAAAGATTTGAATATCAATCCTGATGATATGGTTGCGGTAAGTCCTGATACAGGCGGGGTGCAGAGAACACGTCATTTCGCAAAACATATCGGCTGCCCGCTTGCTATTATTGACAAACGCCGTGATAAACATAATGAGGCTATTGCAAGCCACGTAATCGGGGATGTTAAAGATAAAGTATGTGTAATGTTTGATGATATTATTGATACCGCCGGTACAATTTGTGAAGCCTCTAAACTTCTGAAACGTGAAGGGGCAAAAGAGATTTATGTCTGTGCTGCTCATCCGGTATTTTCGGGCCCTGCTGTAGAAAGACTTGCGTCTTCTCCTATTAAAGAGTGCATAGTTACAAACACTATTCCGCTTGATATGGATAAGATGCCTCCAAATATTAAGCAGTTGTCTGTTGCACCGCTTCTTGGCCAGGCAATTTCAAGAATCCACGATGATGAATCTGTAAGTTCGTTGTTTGGATTTGAGAAAGAAATGCAGGTTTCTTAACAAACTGGAATATGAAAAAGATGGAAGCCGGCTGAACTTCAGCCGGCTTTTTATTTTATAGCCTTATTGTTCTGAAAATTGTATAATATCTGTAATCTCCCCAATAAATTACTATTGAAACAAAATTGTTATCTAAATCTGTTACTTCCAGATAAGTTTGTGGGGTAGGTTTTCTTTTTGCGCTTGGAACAAAGGTTCCAAGAATATCAAGCAGTTTTAAGTGAACTTTTTGGGAAGGCGCAAGTTTTGCTTGAGGAAGGTTTTCATCATAGAACATTACCGGAACAATTTCTCTATCATATACTGGTATGATATACCGGACTTTTCCGGCGTCTTTAAAGAGCATGTACCAGTCGCCTTTATGTTCACGAGGGGTTAAAAGATAATAACCGGGTTCAATTGTTATATCTTTAAAATACAGCGGGCTTGTAAGCCGGAAAAGGGGATATGGTGACCATGTTGAATTTTGGGTATCATAATACTCGCCGGGATCAATATCATGTATAAATTTAAGTGTCGGAACTTCCAGATCCCGGTAAACCTGCTGATAATCAACATCTTTTGCCGGCGTACAAATCCCTATACAGATTATTACCAATAGCATTAACCATTTTTTCATATAAATATATTAATGTTATCTTTGATGAAATCAATCATCTTAATGAGTGAATATTTATAAATTCCGGATTTGCGTGTTTGTGTTAAAATAAAATCAACAGATATAAGGAATAGAGAATATGAATAAATTTTACTTAACAACTGCTATAGATTATGTTAACGGTGCTCCGCATATTGGACATGCTTATGAGAAGATTTTAACGGATGTAATTGCAAGACATTTTTCACAAAGGTGTGACAATCTGTTTTTTCTTACAGGGACAGATGAACATGGTATAAAAATTCAAAAAACAGCAGCCTCACAAGGTATTACCCCAAAGGAACTTTGTGATGCCAACGCTCAAAAGTTTAAAGATGCCTGGAAGGCGCTGGATATTAATTATAACAGATTTATCAGAACTACCGATGAGGATCATAAAGTTATTGTCCAAAAAATATTTAAAAAACTTGTAGAAAACGGGGACATTTATAAACATTCTTATGAAGGGCTTTATTGCTCGGGGTGTGAATGTTTTCTTAACGAAAAGGATTTAACTGAGGACGGTTTATGCCCGGATCACCTTAAAAAGCCTGAAGTTGTTAGTGAAGAAAATTATTTCTTTAAACTTACAAAGTATAAAGATGCGATTATAAAACACATAAAAGATAATCCTGATTTTATTGTTCCTCAATTCAGGGCAAACGAGGTTTTAAACCAGTTGGAAGATATTCAGGATATTTCTGTTTCCCGTGCTAAAACAAATGTTCAATGGGGCATAGATGTTCTTGATGACCCGGGGCAGTCAATATATGTTTGGATTGATGCATTATCAAACTATATTACTGCTATAGGCTATGATACGGAAAATCCGTCAGAAAAGTTTAAAACCCTTTGGCCGGCAGATGTTCAGGTTATTGGAAAAGATATTTTAAAATTCCATAGTATTTATTGGCTCGCAATTCTTATGGCACTTGGCTTGCCGTTGCCGAAACATATTTTTGCGCATGGATGGATTACGATAGATGAGTCGAAAATGTCAAAGTCTTTAGGTAATGTAATCTCTCCGACATCTGTACTTGAGGCATTTAATCTTCAACAGCCGGATGCTTTCAGATATTATATGGCTACATCGGCCCCTTGCGGCCGTGATGGCAATTACTCTGATGATGACTTTAAAGAAAAAGTTAACGCTCACCTGGCAAATTCTATGGGAAACCTGCTTAACAGAACGCTTTCAATGCTTGTAAAATATTTTGACGGTGAAGTTAAAGAGGAATTTTTTGTATCCGGCGGACATGAACTTGTGCCGGGGGCTTCAAGCTTGATTAAGGAAAGTCTTGGTAAAATTAAAGTTGTAGAAAACCATTTTAACCATTTTGAAATAGCAGAAGCTGCTCAGGAAATTATTTCTATAGTTGATGCTGCAAATAAATACGTTACGGATAATGCGCCTTGGACACTTGCTAAAGAAGGTAAAATGGCAGAATGCGGCCAGGTTCTTACTACTGTTTTGGAAGTAATGTGTATAGTGTCTGCTTTAATCTATCCTTATTGTCCTAACATTGCAAAAGAAATGGCCCGTCAGCTTTCATTTGATATTACTAAAAAGCTTGATGAAATAACTGCGGATGAAATCAAACCGGGTAAATTAATTTCAAAAGAAGAGATTAAGCCGGTGTTTCTCCGTTTAGACAGCGAGCTTGCAGATAAAAGCGTAAAATTGAAATAGATTACGGGGAGCGCATACCGATGACTGTGTGAAGTCGGTTGTGTCTCTGAGGTGCCTGAGGCACAGTACTATTATGCTGTACTCTTCAGTATTCAACGAAATATTAATGTAGGTCGGAGGGCAACCCCAACAAAATTTATTTGTTCACTTTTTCTTTTTGAAGGCAGGCAAAAAAAGTGAACCGAAAAAAACTAGCTATATACCTTCACCGCCTAAGGCTGTGATAAGCCCAAAAGAAAGCCAGAAATGCTGACGCATTTCCACGTTAAGTCTCACTATTGCGCTCATTCCATTCGCGCACGTTCGCCAATCGTTAAATGTAGGTTGGGCTTTTAGCCCAACAACATAAACAATTTCATTGCATCCCGGACAGCGCGGCGTGATGTAAGAGGGGGCTACGCTCCCCTTGCAAACCTACTTTTTTCTTTGGCTAAAAGCGGATTTTCGGAAGGGTGAACAAAGATAATGTAGGTTGGGGTTTGTCCCTGAGGGACATCCCTATAACGCGTCGCTATGTGGGACGCAT